>JBMDWZ010000075.1:0-35786 GCA_048594865.1 Beutenbergiaceae bacterium | reverse complement strand
GTGATCTCGGTGATCGGGCTGTACTACCTGGTGCAGCACTGGAATGACTTCTTCACCGGCCTGGTGTTCGTTCGCGACTATCAGAAACAACCGCTACAGATCGTGCTTCGCGACATTCTGATATCCAACCAAGCGTTCTCCGGCGGTGCCGGCGGCTCTGGCGGATCCGGTGGTGGTAGTTACGCCCAGCAGTACGCCGACCAAATTAAGTACGGCGTCATCGTGGTCTCCACCCTTCCGGTCGTAGTGCTCTACCCGTTCCTGCAGCGCTACTTCGAAAAGGGCATCATGATCGGCTCGGTGAAGGGCTGATGAGCACGACGAGCAACGCAGCACCCGGCTCCCGGTCGATTTCAAGCGGGACGACGGCGAAAGCCCGGTCCTGCGGAAAGGTCACCTTTCGATGAACTGGCTAGTCGGTTGGCACACTCGAATCGGCCGCTTTGGGATGCGAGTGCTAGGGCTACACCTGCTCTGGGTGGCGTGGACCCTGCGCGGTGGAATCGCGTTGGGAATCTTCCCGGCCACCGCCGCGGTGTACGCAACGATCCGCAAGGACATCGTGACCGCCGGGCTGCTGGAGCCGGTGAAGCTGCGGCCATTTTTCGCAGCTACGTGGAAATCAGAATTCGGTTCGGCGAACCGGCTCGGGTTCCTGCTGGTGGCCCCGTGGGCCATGCTGCTCATCAATCGTCGACTGGTTTCCATCGTGGACTTCGGCTCAGCCGGGCCGGTGCTCGCCGGACTGTTGACGGTGCTCGGGGTGGTGCTGTTCGCCTGCACCGCGCACGCGTGGATACTGGCCGCCCAGTTCGATGAGGGCGCGGTGGCGACCGTCCGCCGGAGCCTGACGTTGGTGGCCGCGCGGCCGCTACACACCGCGGTACTGGTTGGGGCCGCCGCCATCGTGCTCATCGGCTATTACCTGGTGCCTGGGTTGTTCTTGGCCTTTGGGATCACGGTGCCCGCCGCGTTGACCTCCTACTACCTGTGGAGCACCGGGCTTCTGGTCCCACCGCCGATCGCACCAAGCAGCGGCACGACGAGCACACCGGCAGACTCCGCCAAGCCCAGCTTGGCGGCGGCCTAACCCCCGGCCACACTTCTCACCAGCCAAACCCGCACGCGTCCGATCAGACCAAGGGGCGGCACCACTGCGCCGCCGAAAGCTCACAGACGCTGCGCTGCCGTCCACCTGGTTCGCACCCATCTCTTCGCCTACTACTTTGGGAAAGGCACCCGATGACACTTGGAGCACAGTTGAGCACCTCCCCTTTGACCCCCGCCAACCCTCGAGCCTCGATCGCGAGCCATCAGGGCTTGCCGATCACGGCCGTTCGGCTCACAGGAGGCGTGCTGGGGCAGTGGCAAGACCGCAACGCCGCTTCCACTATCCCGCACTGCATCGACCAGCTCGAAGACTCCGGTGTGATGGACAACTTCCGACGCCTGCTCGGTGAGTCCGATGCCGACTTCCGCGGTTTCATCTTCGCTGACTCCGACCTCTACAAAGTCCTTGAGGCGATCGGCTGGGAGATCGGCCGCACCAAGACCAACGTCTTCGACTCCTGGCTCGATGAGGCGATCAGCCTGGTGGCCAGGGTCCAAGAAGACGATGGCTACGTGATGACGTGGATCCAGGGCAAGGCGCCGCAGAAGAAGTGGGCCGAGTTGGAATGGACCCACGAGATGTACGTGGCCGGGCACCTCATCCAAGCCGCGATCGCGCTATCGAGGGGCGCCGGGCGCGATGACCTGCTGCAGATCGGCATGAAGTTCGCCGATCTGCTCATCACCACCTTCGGTACCGACGGCGTCGAAGGTATCTGCGGACACCCGGAGATCGAGACCGCGCTGATCGAGCTGTACCGGCACACCGGTGAAACGAAGTATCTGGACCTTGCCTCGCGCATGATCGATCTGCGCGGCAAGGGTCTGCTCAAGGTCGGCGGCATGGGCGCGCGCTACTTCCAGGACCACGCACCGGTGCGTGAGGCCCATGACGCAGCGGGGCACTCAGTGCGGCAACTGTATTTAAACGCCGGCGTCACCGACCTGTACCTGGAGACCGGTGAAGACGCCCTGGCCACCGCGATGCACGCCCAATGGGACAGCACCCATGAGCGCAAGATGTACATCTCCGGAGCCTTCGGCTCCCGGCACCGCGATGAGGCCTTCGGCTCGGACTACGAGCTGCCCCCGGACCGCGCGTATGCCGAAACCTGCGCCACCATCGCAGACATGCACTGGGCCTGGCGGATGGCGCTGGCCTTCGGACCGCAGGGATACCTGGAGGTGGTGGAGCGCGAGATTCACAACGCCCTGCGCGCCTCGGTCGATGAGACCGGCACCAAGTACTTCTACTCCAACCCGCTGCAGATGCGCCCGGACCGCACCACCGAGGTCAATGCCCCCAAGGAGCGCACCAGTTGGTATGCGTGCGCGTGCTGCCCGCCGAACATCGCCCGGGTCATCTCCCAGCTCTCGGCCTACGTTGCCTCATCTACCCAGGACACGTTGTGGCTGCACCTGTATGCCGGTGCGCAGATCGACGTTCCCGAGCACCTGGGCTCCGGCGCACTGTCGGTACAAACGGACTACCCGAACACCGGGACCGTGCACCTGAGCTTCGACGGGCAAGCAAAGGACGGCGCCCAACTCGCCTTGCGGATCCCGTCATGGTCCGTTGGCACCACCTTCAACGGCGAAGACGTGAGCGCCGATGATGACGGTTACCTGCGGGTGCCGCTGAGCACCGAAGGCACCTTGGAACTGGACCTGACGCCGCGCTGGACCGCAGCGCACCCACGGGTGGATGCCGTGCGTGGCTGCCTCGCCGTGGAGCGCGGGCCGGTGCTGTACTGCCTGGAGCAGGTGGACCTGCCCGGCAGCGTCGAGCTGGATGATGTGCGCATCGACGCCGGCGCCCCGATTACCGAGAACTCTGCCGGGCTGAGCGTCCAGGGCACCCACTCCCCTGCTGCGGCCGGTCTATACCGGGGTGCATCGGAGGTGGACGACGGCGGAACTAGCGGTGGTGAGTCGGGTTCACCGAACGCTCAGCAACTGCAGGTGCAGCTGCATCCGTTCGGCTTGTGGGGTAACCGTGGCACCGGCGCGATGCGGGTGTGGCTGCCGACGTCGTAGCAGTCGGCAACGACATCCGGCGGCGGTGTGGCAGGCTCGGCGACTGTGAGTACTGAGTTCTCCTTCGCCGACCTGCGCCGCGAGCCGGACATCGAGGGCCCCGACCTGTTGGCCGCCGACGCCGCCGACCGGTTGATCCTCGATGAGGCGGCGCAGGTGCTGGCTGACCTCGGCGATGACGCGCAGGTCGCGATCCTCGGGGACCGGTATGGCGCCTTGGCGCTCGGGGCGATCGCCCTGCACGGGGTGGGCCACGTGCGCACCTGGATCGACTCCCGGGCCGGGCAACTCGCAACGCAGCGCAATATCACCCGCGCAGGTTCCGCCGTCGGCCCGGATGCCGTCACCCTGCACTCCGAGCTGGATTCGAGCGTGCTCGCCGGGGCGAACGTGGTGCTCATTCGGTTGCCGCGGGCGTTGGCTGAGTTGGAGGAACTCGCGCAGGCGATCGCGGCGCACGCCGATGCCGGCGTGCAGGTGTTCGCCGGTGGCCGGGTGAAGCACATGCACCGGTCCATGAACGGGGTGCTGGGCACGTCCTTTGGCACCGTGGAGGCTTCGCTCGGGCGCCAGAACTCCCGGGTGTTGCGCGCCCGGGATCCCCGCGCGGGTACTGATTGGTCGCCGCAATTTGTGACCTCGGAGCATGCCGACGTGGGCCTGGCGGTGCGCTCCCGCACCGGGGTGTTCGTCGGCTCGCGGATTGATACCGGCACCGCGCAGTTGCTGGCAGTCCTGGACGCGGCAGCGCCCCATGCTGGCACCGCGCTGGACCTCGGCTGCGGCAGCGGGGTCCTGGCCACCACCCTGGCGAAAGCGCGCCCGGACTGCACGGTGCTGGCCAGTGATGACTCGGCTGTGGCGGTGGCCTCGGCCCGCGCAACCGCGAGAGCCAATGGCGTGCAGGTCACGGTCTCCCACGACGACGCGGTGTCTGAGCTCGCCGATGCCAGCGTGGATTTGGTCGTGTTGAACCCGCCGTTTCACCGCGGCGCGGAGGTCGGCACCGGTTTAGCGCATAAGTTGTTCGAGGCCGCGGCACGGGTGCTGCGCCCCGGCGGGGAGCTGTGGGTGGTGTGGAATTCGCACCTGCGCTACCGCAGCGCGCTGCAGTCGATCGTGGGGCCCACCCGGCAGATCTCCCGCGACCCCAGGTTCACCGTGACCAGTTCCGTGCGCCGGTAGCCGGTCGCCCGCTACCCGGTCGCGCGCTAGTCGGTCGCTTACGCAGCCTCGGTCGGCAGGCCATGGCGGCGCAGTTCGGCGTCCAGGTCGAACACCATCGGCACCAGTTCAAAGCCCTCATCGGGGGCACCGCCACCGGCGAAGTAGGCGCTCATCGCCTCCTGCCATCGCGGGTTCACCTCGGTGCGGGCCATCGCCTCGCGGGCGGCGTCGAAGTCATCGGCCAGTACTGTGCCGATCAGCAGGCCGTCGTCGGTGAGATACAGGGCATAGTCGCGCCAGCCGGTATCGCGCAGCGCCTGAAGCATTTCCGGCCACACCTGCGCATGGACCTGGCGATAGGTGTCCACCACCTCCGGGCGAACCCGTGAGGTGAAGCAGTACCGCGGCATGAGCGCTCCTTAGGTGTTGGACGGGCGGGACTCTGCTACTTGAGACCCATTTGCTACTCGGGGCCCATTTGCTACTCGGGGACCATTGGCGACTCGGGCCGCGGCCTGCTCCCACGGCCCGCCGTCACCCGGGGTGTAGGTGGTGGTCTGCACGTGATTGGCGGCGACCGCCCGCAAATCGTCAATGCTGCCCGGCAGGGCATTCGTAGCCCGCGCCTGCACCAAGATGTTGCCCCAAGACGTGGATTCGGCCGGGCCCGCGACCACCGGCAGGCCCGTGGCATCGGCAGCCAACTGGCACAGCAGCGCATTGTTCGACCCGCCTCCCACCAGATTGATGGCGGCGACCGGTGCCCCACTGAGCTCGATGGCATCGGCGACGGCGAACCGGTAGCCGAGGGCAAGGGAGTCCAGAATCGTCCGGGTCACCTGGGCGGGGGTGATCGGTTCGGGTTCGCCGGCGGCTGCCGCAGCGGACCGGATTCGCCCGGGCATATCGCCCGGGGGCAGGAACGCGGCGTCGTCCACGTAGATGATCGTGCGCCGGGGTTCTTCGAGTTCGGCGGCGGCGATCAGGGTCGCGACGTCGTAATCCTCGCCTTCGCTCGCCCAGGCGCGCATGCTCTCCTGCAGCAACCACAGGCCCATGACGTTACGCAGGAACCGCACTCGGCCATCGACGCCCAGTTCGTTGGTGAAGTTCGCGGCCCGCGCCTTCGCCGTGGTCACCGCCGATTCCAGCTCAACCCCCACCAGGGACCACGTGCCGCAGGAGATATAGGCAAAGTCGGGCCTGGTGGCGGGGATGCCCGCCACCGCCGAAGCGGTGTCATGAGAGCCGACGGCGATTACCGGTACCGGCCCAAGTCCGGTCTGTTCCTGGGCTGCTTCGGTGAGTGGTCCAAGTACGTATCCGGGCGGGACAACCGGCGGGAACAGCTCAGCGGGCAGGTCGAGGGCGTCCAGCAGCTCGGTGGACCATGTGCGGCTTTCGGCGTCCAGCAGCGCGGTGGTGGAGGCGTTGGTGAGTTCGCTGACGGCCACCCCGGTGAGTTCGAAGCCGAGCAGGTCCGGGATGAGCAGGGCCCGGGCGCCGGGGTTCTTCGCGGGCCCACCGGGGTTGTTTGCCAGCAGACCAGTGCGCCGTTCGGCGGCCAGTTGGTAGATGGTGTTGAACGGCAGGTGCGCTATCCCGGTCACCCGGAACAATTCAGCCGCATCCACCACCTCATGGACGCGGGCGATCTCGGTTTCGGTGCGGCCATCGCGGTAGGCCACCGGCTGGGCCGCCAGCCGTCCGCCCGAGTCGATGAGGCCGTAGTCCACGGCCCAGGAATCGATGCCGATGCCATCCAATGGGCCCTGTTCACCGGCAGCGCGTAGTCCTTGCATGACTGAACTTCTCAGGGACTCGAAGTCCCACCGCAAGGTGCCCTCGCCGTCGTCGGCCGCTTGATTGCTGAACCTGGCCACCTCGGTGAGCGTGACCTGCGGGGATTCGGGCTCGCTGAGGTCGATCTGCGCGCGGATCACACGCCCGGAGGACGCTCCGAGGTCGACCGCCGCGAACGCGGCAGTGTCTCGTGCGCGCTCCCGACCTTCCACGGACTCAGGCATCAGCGCAAGAACGCCGCCGCCACCCCGGAATCCACCGGGATGTGCAGGCCTGTGGTCTGCTCCAGGTCGCCGCCGGTCAACGCGGCCACCGCGGCGGCCACATGCTCGGGCAGCACTTCCCTTTTCAGCAGCGTGCGCTGGGCGTAGTAGGCGCCGAGTTCGGATTCATCCACCCCGTACACTGCGGCGCGCTTGGCGCCCCAGCCGCCGGCGAAGATCCCCGAACCGCGGACCACCCCATCGGGGTTGATCCCATTGACGCGGATACCGTGCTCGCCCAGTTCGGCCGCCAGGAGTCGCACCTGGTGAGCCTGATCGGCCTTGGTGGCGGAGTAGGCGATGTTGTTGGGCCCGGCGAACAGGGAGTTCTTCGAGGCGATGTAGATGATGTCCCCGCCCATGTTCTGGGCGATCAGCGCGCGGGCCGCCTCGCGGGAGACCAGGAACGAACCCCGCGCCATCACGTCATGTTGCAGGTCCCAGTCTTTGGTGGAGGTTTCCAGCAGTGGTTTGGAGATCGACAGTCCGGCGTTGTTCACCACCAGGTCCAGGCCGCCGAAGGCGAGGGAAGCGGCGTCGATGAGCGCCGCGACGGCGCCCTCATCGGTGACGTCGGCCTGCACCGCGATCGCCACATCCGGACCGCCGAGTTCATCGGCGAGGCCCTGCGCTGCGGCCAAGTCCAGGTCGGCGATGACCACGCACGCGCCCTCGCTCGCCAGCCGCTGGGCGATCGCTTTGCCGATCCCCGAGGCGCCGCCGGTGACCAGGGCCACCCGGGTTGCCAGGGACTTGGGCGCGGGCATCCGCTGCAGCTTGGCCTCCTCCAGCGCCCAGTACTCGATGCGGAACTTTTCGACCTCATCGATGGGGGCGTAGGTGCTGACCGCTTGCGCGCCGCGCATCACGTTGATGGCGTTGATGTAGAACTCCCCCGCCACCCGCGCGGTCTGCTTGTCCTTGCCGAAGGAGAACATGCCCACGCCCGGGACCAACACGATGGCCGGGTCCGCGCCGCGCATTGCCGGGGAGTCGGCATCGGCGTTGCGCTGGTAGTAGCCCGCGTAGTCCTCGCGGTAGGCGGCGTGCAGTTCGTGTAGCCGCGCGGTGGCCTGCTCGATGGAGGCATCGGCGGGCAGGTCCAGCACCAGCGGCTTGACCTTGGTACGCAGGAAGTGATCGGGGCAGGAGGTGCCCAGGTCCGCGAGCGCCGCGAGCTGTTCGCGGGCGCAGAACTCCAGCACCACCTCGGCATCGGTGAAGTGCCCCACCTGGGGGCGGTCGGCGCTGGCGATCCCGCGGATCACCGGGGCCAGGGCGGCGGCCTTCGCCCGGCGCTCATCCGGACCCAGGGCCGTATAGCCCTCACGCTGGGGACCGAAGGGGTGTTCGCCCTTGGCAGCGAGTTCCTCGGTGCGTTGGGCGATGAAGGCTTCGGCCTTGTCGATGATCTGGTGGGAGCGCTGCTCGACCTCATCGGAGCTTTCGCCCCAGGAGGTGATTCCGTGTCCGCCGAGGATGCAGCCGATCGCCTTGGGGTTGGCTTCCTTGATGGCCGCAATGTCCAAGCCGAGCTGGAACCCGGGGCGGCGCCACGGCACCCACACCACATCGTCACCGTAGATCTGGGCGGTGAGTTCCTCGCCGTCGATGGCCGTGGCGATCGCGATCCCGGCATCGGGGTGCAGGTGATCGGTGTGGGCGGCATCGACCAGGGCGTGCATGGCGGTGTCGATGGACGGGGCCGCACCGCCCTTGCCGTGCAGGCAGTAATCGAAGGCGGCGACCATCTCATCCTCGCGCTCCACGCCCGGGTAGACGCTGGGCAGCGAACGCAGGCGGTCCAGTCGCAGCACCGCCAGGTTCTTCGCGGTCAGGGTGCCCAGGTCTCCGCCGGATCCCTTGACCCACAGCAACTCGACGTCATCGCCGGTGACCGGGTCGGTTTGGGTGCCCTTGGCGGCGGTGTTGCCGCCGGCGTAGTTGGTGATCCGGGGGTCTGAGCCCAGGCGGTTGGACCGGGCGACCAGATCGTTCATAGTTGAGTTGCTCTCGTTGCTGGCGTTATCGCTGCTGGTCATCAGGCTCCCCATCCGGCTTGCATGCCACCGACGCGTTCGGTGGCGATCTGCTGGGCGTAGCCCGAGGCGGCGAATGCCGCCATCGGGTCTTGAGCAAGCCCATTGTCGGCGCGGAACTGCGCCAGCAGTGGGCGTACGTCGGTGTTGTAGGCGTCCATGAGCACCCCGTGGGATCCGAGCACATCCTGGCTTGCCTGGGCACTGGCCAGTGCGCTGGAGTCGACCAACAGGGCCTTGGCGGTGGCCTCCTGGACGTTCATCACCGAGCGGATCTGGCCCGGGATCTTCTCTTCGATGTTGTGACACTGGTCGAGCATGAAGTTCACGCCTGCTTCCGGTGCCAGGGCGTCGGCGGAGACGATCTCATGCATGATCCGGAACAGTTGGAACGGGTCCGCTGAGCCCACCATCAGGTCGTCATCGGCGTAGTAGCGGGAGTTGAAGTCAAAGGCGCCGAGTTTCCCGCGGCGCAGCAGTTGCATCACGATGAACTCGATGTTCGTGCCCGGGGCGTGGTGTCCGGTATCCAGGACCACCTTGGCCCGCTCGCCCAGGTCCATGCAGTGCAGCAGCGCGGTGCCCCAGTCGGGGATATCGGTGGCGTAGAAGGCGGGCTCGAAGAACTTGTACTCCAGGATCAGGAGCTGATCGTCGTCCATCGCGGCGTAGATCTCGGCAAGGGATTGCGCCAGCCGGTCCTGGCGGGCGCGCAGGGAGTCCTGGCCGGCGTAGTTGAGCCCGTCGGGCAGCCAGATCTTGAGTTCCTTGGAGCCCGTGGCGCGCATGACGTCGAGGCATTGCAGGTGGTGGTCGATGGCCTTGCGCCGGATTCGCTCATCTGCGTGGGTGAGGGAGGAGAGCCGGAAGTCATCGTCCTGGAACAGGTTGGCATTGATCATTCCGATGCTGACGCCATGGTTCGCGGCATGGGAGGCGAGGTCGGAGAAGTCATCGACCAGGTCCCATGGGATGTGCAGCGACACCCGCGGGGCCAGCCCAGTGTACTTGTGCACCTGGGCCGCATCGGCGATCTTCTCGTAGGGATCGCGCGGAGTGCCCGGGGTTCCGAAGACCTTGAACCGAGTGCCGGAGTTTCCGAAAGCCCAGGAGGGGAGCTCGATGGTCTGGGCCGATAGCGCCTTGGTGATGTCAGTCGAACTCGCCATTACCTCGCTCGTCTCTTTGCGTCGTCGCCGGTGTTCTGTCACAGATTGAACCGTTTCATCGTAGGAGTGGCGTCGCGGGCGCGTCAACTCGACCGTTCGACCGCGCCGCCCGGCTTGACGGGACACCGCGAGCCTCCATAGCGTGGAATTGATTCGTTTCATTCGATGCAATTCAGTTCCCCGAAGTGATGGGCTGCGGCCCACTGAGGAAGGCGCGTGCGCTGATGCACATCCAGACCCTGACCACCGAGTACGGCGCTCCCGATCTTGGGATCGGCACCGCCACCCCGCGACTCTCTTGGACCCTGGCGACCGGGTCGGGCGAGCAGAGCGCGTATGAGGTCCGCGCGACCAGCAACGGGCAGGTTGAGCAGACCCAGCGAGTGGACAGCAGCGAGCAGGTGCTGGTGCCCTGGCCCTTCGCACCGCTGGCTTCGCGTGCCCGGGTGGCGGTCCAGGTCCGCGCCTTCGCCGGTGAGCAAGCCGGGCAGTGGAGCGCGCCACTGATCATCGAAACCGGGCTGCTGGAAGCCAGCGACGTCACCGCACAGATGATCTCGCCGTCGGACATCGGCGGACTGGACGACGGCGCACCGGTCCTTGCTAAAGAATTCTCGCCTCGCGCGGGGGTTGCGAGCGCGCGGTTGTACATCACCGCTCAGGGAATCTATGAGGCCTGGATCGACGGCAAGGCGATCGGCGATCACCGCCTGGATCCGGGTTGGACGGCTTACCACTCGCGGCTGCGCTACCAAACCTTCGATGTGACGCACCTGATCTCGGGGCAGGGCACTAACCGGCTCGCGGTCTGCCTGGGCAATGGGTGGTACCGCGGGCAGCTCACCTGGACCTTGCGCCGGGACTACTACGGCCCAGATCTGGGACTGCTGGCTCAACTCGAGATCACCTACGACGATGGCAGCACCGAAGTCATCGGCACCGATGAGTCCTGGGCCAGCGGTGAGACCAATGTGCTCTCCGATGACCTGTACGACGGGCAGGCCACCGACACTCGCGAACCTTCGCCCGCCGATGCCCCCACCTCCGGCGGGGTCCGGGCGCTGGACTTCGATACCGCCACCCTGGTGGCCCCGATGGGCCCACCGGTGCGTGAGGTGGACGTCATCGGGGCGGTCAAGGTGTGGACCTCCCCCAGCGGCAAGCAGTTGATCGACTTCGGTCAGAACGTGGTCGGTTGGGTGCGGCTGCGCGCCTCCGGTGAGGCCGGGCAGAAGATCACCGTGCGGCACGCCGAGGTCCTGGAGAACGACGAGCTCGGGGTACGGCCGCTGCGTGATGCCAAGGCCACCGATACCTACATCCTGGCCGGTGGGCCACAGGTGCTGGAGTCCCCTTACACCTTCCACGGCTTCCAGTACGCCGAGGTCACCGGGACCGACATCAGCGCGGCCGATGTGGACGCCGTCGTGGTGTCCTCCGATCTGCGCCGCACCGGGTGGTTCACCTGCTCCGAGCCCGATGTGAACAAGCTGCACGAGAACGTGGTGTGGGGCATGCGCGGCAACTTCGTGGACGTCCCCACCGACTGCCCCCAGCGCGACGAGCGGCTGGGCTGGACCGGAGACATCCAGGTGTTCGCACCCACCGCCAGCTTCATCTTCGACACCGCCGGGTTCCTGGGCTCGTGGTTGCTAGACCTGGAGGCCGATCAGCGGCCCGACGGCGGTGTGCCGTTCGTGATCCCCGATGTGGTGCACGAGCACATCGACGGGCCGCGGCCTGGTGGAAAACCGCACACTCCGCCGTGCGGGTGGGCCGATGCCGCAGTGCACGTGCCCTGGACGCTGTACCAACGCTTCGGTGATGTGGGCGTCCTAGAGCGTCAGTACGACTCGATGACGGCGTGGATCACCAAGGCCCGCGAGCTGGCCGGGGAATCCCTGCTGTGGGACACCGGATTCCAGTTCGGTGACTGGCTAGACCCCGACGCCCCGCCGGAGAACGCCGGCGCCGCCAAGGCCGACCCAGCCGTGGTGGCCACCGCCTACCTGCAGCGCAGTGCGCTGCTGATGTCCTACACCGCGCAGGTGCTGGGTGATGAGGCCAGGGCCGCGGAGTACTTGCAGCTCAGCCAGGATGTGGCCGCCGCGTTCGCCAAGGCCTACGTCAGCGCCGATGGCACCGTGAAGAGCGACTGCCAGACGGTCTACGCCCTGGCACTGATGTGGGACCTCCTGCCCACTGATGCACAGCGCCGCGGTGCCGGGGACCGGCTGGCCACCCTGGTGCGGGAGGCTGACTTTCATGTGAGCACCGGGTTCCTGGGCACTCCGGTGATCCTCGATGCGCTGTGCAAGGCCGGATACCCCGAACTTGCGCACGCGATGCTACTGACCCGTTCGGTTCCGTCGTGGTTGTACCCGGTGAGCATGGGCGCCACCACCATCTGGGAGCGCTGGGACTCGATGCTCCCCGACGGGTCGATCAACCCAGGCGACATGACCTCCTTCAACCACTACGCCTACGGTGCGGTGGCCGATTGGCTGCACCGCTCGGTGGCCGGACTGGCACCGAGCGCGCCCGGCTACCGGGAGGTGAGCGTGGCGCCGCTGGTGACCGGGCAGTTGACCGACGCCTCGGCGCAGTTCGACTCCCCCTATGGCCGGATCGCGGTGTCCTGGACGTTGACCGATGGCACGTTCGAGGCGAACGTCGAGGTGCCCCCGGGCGTCACGGCAACCTTGGATCTGCCGATCGCCGCGGACGTGCCCGCGTCCGTGGGCGCCGGTAGCCACACGTTCACCGGCGAATGGGTGAAGGTCGGCGGGCCGAACCCCTGATCCTGGCGCGCTATTAGAGCGGCCGGCGGCTACCCGAATTCGGGTGGCCGCCGGTCTCGTTTTGGGTCGCTCGTGGGCGGTGGCCGACAGCAAATTCCGCACACCACGCACCGATCGCGTCCCCCACAACGCCCCCGGACAGCAAATTCCGCACACCACGCACGGATCGTGCGGGCGCGCTCGGTGGTCCGTGCCTACCGGGCAGCCGCTGAAGAAGCGCGCACCACTAACTCGGGCTGGAACAGCACGTCGCCCTCCCGCGAGTCATCCAGGAGCAGGTCGGCCGCGCGATACCCCAACTGATGGGTCGGCTGGCGCACCGAGGTGAGCGGCAGCGCGAGTTCGCTGGCGACGTCGATGTCGTCATAGCCAACGATCGCCACCTCGCCCATCGCGATTCGCTGGTGCCGGAAGGTGCGCTGCACCCCGATCGCCACCAGGTCGTTGACGCAGAACACCGCCGAGGGCGGCTTACCGCCGGAGTCCTCCAGCAGCGCGGTGATGGCGGCCTCTCCCCCGGTCGCGTCCAGGGTGCCGATGGTGATCTCGGTGAGCACCTGCGCGGGGTCTAGGCCAGCGGCGGTGATGGCCCGTTGCACGCCGGCGGCACGGTCGCGGCACTGCCGGATGGTGTGTGGGCCGTTGATGAAGGTGATTTCGCGGTGGCCCAGGTCCAGCAGGTGGCTGGCGGCCAGTTCCCCACCCTTGACGTTGTCTACCGCGACCGACCGGATCTGCGGCGTGGGCGAGGGCGAATCCAACAGCACCACGTCGATACCTCGGTCCACGATCTCCAGTAAGTGATCGACGTTCGGGCTACTCGGCACCACCAGCAGCCCACTGACACCCTGCTCCTGAAACAGCCGCAGGTACTTGGCTTCGCGCTCGGGATCCTCATCGGAGCTAGCGAGCATCAGGGTGTGGTTGTCCTGCGCGATCCGGTCCTCCACCCCACGTGCCATGTCGGTGAAGAACGGGTTGCGAATGTCCAACAGCACCGCGCCAACGGTGGTGATCCGCCCCGCACGTAGCCGCCGGGCCGAGGCATTGGGCACGAAATGCAACTCGTCGATGACTTGTTGAACGCGCTCACGGGTCCGTTGCGCCACCCGCTCGGGCCGGTTCAGCACGTTGGAGACCGTTCCCACCGAGACGCCCGCGGTCTGGGCAACATCGGTGACGCTCGCTCGCCGAACTGAGCGCGGGTGCACAGGGGGCTCCATCGATTCTCCGTTCACGCTGGGTCAGGTCAGCCTAGCGCTGGTCCGCCGGCTCACTGATCGCCCGGCGCGCCCCGGTACCGGCCGCGGTGCGGAGGCGACCGGCGTCTAGGACACCTCGAGCGTGACCGGCCCCAAGACACCCGTAGCCAATTGCGAGGGTGGGATGAACGCAGTCGGGCTGACCGAATCCAATCGGGGCGCCAAAGTCCCGTACACGGTCACGGCCAGCGTGTGTTGTCCTTGCGACTGCGGCAGTTCGAACACGTAGGGCCCACAGAAAGCCTCGGCGAGGAGTTCGCCGTCCCAATGCACCGTTACCGCCCCCCTTACCGTGCCGAGGTTTAGTCGCTGCTCGCGCTCGCCGTCGATCGTGATCTCCGAACGGATCGCCCCGCTCCAGGCACCAAGCCCGGCGTCGCGCCAATCGGCCAACGGCCCGGTCCACGGCGCGGTGCGAACGCGAACTGGCCCGTCCCACGCGGCCCCGCCGGTGTTAAAGGCGCGCGGCGCAGTCCGCACCGTCAGCTTCGCAGGCGCCGTCAGTGCATTAGGCAGCTCCAACGAACCGCCGGTGAGCACCTCCGGCTTGCCATCGAGCCAAACCTGGTGCGCGCCGGACACCGGCAGGTGCGCCTCAACGGCCCCAGCGGGCAGAGTGATCGCGAACTCCTGAGGCCTGGGTGTCAGCGATATTGTCGCCTGCACATCGACGGCGGGATTGCCGACGGCGGGTGGTCCCGTCAGCCACGATGTGGCCGGTAGCGGGTGCGGCAGTTGGGCGGTGTGGGCGTGCCGAACTCCCTCGCCCAAGCCCCGCACCACGGTGACCGGCTGCGAACGCGCCCGGTGCGCTACATCGGCGGCCGTCCACCAGCGGGCATTGGACACCACGTTCGTCAGCCGCCCGCGCCGGTCCGTCATCACCATGTCCAGAAATACCGCATGCTCGGCATCGGCGGATTCGGCGACTACCCGTAGTTCATGTTCGCCCGGGCTCAGTTCGCCCACCTCGTGTGTGAAGTACATCGGCCGGTTGACCGCGGCGGACTCGTAGTACTGAACCTTCTCCTGTCGCGCGACCGGTACGCCGTCGATGTAGATCGACAGAGCCGCGGTACCGCCCGCGGTCAGTACAGCGCGGGCGCCGCCGTCATCGCAGCTGAAACGGGTCCGCAGGTCCGCGACGCCATCGGTGACGAAGGCCGGGGAAATGAACTCCGGGCGCGCAACGGCGGACTGTTCGACCATGAACCAGGATGCGATGGTTGCCGGACGGGTGCCGTGAACACCGGCGAACGCCTCGCTGGGTCCGATCTGGTACTCCAGAACCAGGGTGTCTCCGCTGAGGCTGACCGGGATCACCGAGGCAAACTCGGTGCCGTCGGAGCTCACCTCCACCCCATCGACCCAAACTCGTTTCGCTGCGGCGGCCGCCACCGTCAGGTCGTAGTCGCCCGGTGCCGGTAGCCGCAGAATCGTCCGCACGCTCACCCACTGTCCTGCTGGCGGAGCGTCGTGAATCAGGAACTCCTCGGGGACAAACCCCTTGGGCTCATACTTGCCGACCGCGTCGGTATCTCGTCCTCGGGATGCCGAATACCGCTGCACCGACCACTGCTCGTGAGTGCCTGCAGCCAGGTCACCGCCGGCGAGCACCTCTCGGGCCGCACTCGCTGATAGCGGTGGTGGCACCTGCGCGCTCGGGCCGCTGGTGAGCACCTCTTGCCCGAACGTTGCCCGCACATCGACGTCCTGCCCGGAGGCATCGCGCCACCGCATCCGCCAGATCTCCAACGGGACATCTCGTCCGGCAGGCAGGTCCATGTCCCCCCAGGTGTTGTCCAGGGTGGGAAGCAGCTCATGCGTCCAGGCATCGAAGTTCAGCGGGCTGCTTCGGCGCGCCTTGCCCGCAGGGGCGGGCAAGGCCGTGAGGGCGGCATCATCGCCACCGGAGCTGCCATCGGTGCGCCAGACCGCGAACGCCGCCGGTGCCCCATTTAGGTCCACGGTGATGACGTGGCCATCATCGGTGCGTCTGGTCGTTGCCGGGCGCCGGTTGCCGGTGGCCGGGTCCCAGATCTGGGCGTCGGTGACCGGCCCGCGTACGTGCAGGTCTACGTCATCGGCGTACCTGCCTGGATCAACGTCCAGGTCGCTCCAGGCCAGGGACGGGAAGTCTTTGCGCACCGGGTATGCCGTGGCATTGGGGAAGGCGGCCGGAACGAACGCCGCAACCGTGTTCCCGCTGTGCCGGGCCCGCACGCCGGTGCTGGCCCACACTCCGGTGCCGCGCCGGGCCAAGATGTCACGCGCCTCCTGCGGGGTACCGCAACGCTCCAATCTTGGGTGTGAAAGCAGGGCCTGCAGTACGGCCCGATCCTCATCGCTTGCGCCGCGGCCGGTCACCTGCTCGGGGTCGGCGCGCACCACCAGCACCCGGCCGCCGGCATCGAGCAGTGCGAGGAGCCGATCGGCGGTACCCGGCTGCAGGTGGGTGATGGCGGGAAGCACCACGATTCCCAGGGCGACCGATCCGGCATGCAGGTGACCGCCGTCGTCGGCCATCACCCGACCACCCCGCACGGACGCTTCGTCGATGACGTCGAAGTCCAGGCCAGCCTGATCCAGCAGTCCGGGCTCGGAACGGAACCAGTCGTTGCGTCCGGCGAGGTGCACGTAGGTGGACTGGGCGGCGTCGGTGCGCTCGTAGCCTGCGCCGATCTGGCCGGTGTCGAAGTAATCGATCGGCTCATCGGGCATCAGTTCGGCGTGTCCGGTGGCCGCCGGGTAGAGCACTCCAATGTCCACGAGGTGCCGGCCCCAGGTGAGCATCGCTGCAGTACGGGCCACCGCGGTGGCGAACGCCGGATAGAGCTCGTAGTACGGCTGGCGGAAGTCCGTCGATGGCGGCGCCCACTCAAACCACCCGGCGCGAGTGTCGAAGTACGTCGCGTGCGGGTTGTACAGGTCCGCGCCGGAGCGGAAGAACGGCAACAACCAGTCCCACGTGTCGGCGAGGGTGCCGCCCCAACCGCTGGAGTGGAAGGACTCGATCCACACCCGAGGGTGGTCATAGAGGTCGGCCATCGAGGAGTGCACCCGAGCGTCGCCCTCGTGGTCGCTGCCGACGGCGTTCACCCACCGGTGGGTGGCGAAGTAGTCGCCGTACAGTTGCGAACTTTGGGTCGGCTGCCCAGAGCGGGCGGGGTTGGTCTGATCGGCGCCGAAGAGCATTCCGCGATCCGCGTGCCACCGTCCGAGCGGCTTAAAGAAGGCCTCTTCGGCGAGGTCGGTGCGGGTGCGGTGGTAATCGGACCGCACCGCGTCATCGCCTGGCCCGCCGCGCTCCCACAACGAGGGCAAGTGATCGAGCAGGTCGTAGCCGTGGGTGTGGGTGAAGGCGCCGGTGAACCCGGCGGACCAAGTGGGCATCGCCGGAAGCTCGTCCTGGAAGCTGCCCACGATCACAGAACCGAGTTCATCGGGCAGCCGGCGGTCGAATTCGCCGTGGATAGCGTCCAGCAGTCGTGCGCAGGCCTCCACCGAGAGGTAGTCGAAGGCGGTCTCGCGCCAGACGACCACGCGGACGCTCGTGCCCGGTTCGATCGGGCCATCGCTCAGCCGCTGCCACCCGCCATCGGATCGGCCGGCGTAGATACCGATGACGTGGTCCCGTGCTCCGGCGCCCATCTCACCATCGGGGCCGACGACGGCGGTCCAGGAGTGCAGTGTTTGCCCTGCGGCCTCGGGGTGGTCGGCAACGATGGAACCTTGAACGTTGGCACCGGAGAAGCCAATCTGGTCGTAGAACCAGAGCCGAATCCCCAGGTCTGCGGCGCGCTGGCAGGTGTAGGACACCAGTTCCCACCAGCGCTCGGAGAACCAGGCTGGGTCATCGGGTGGTGCGCCGTAGGTGGGGCCCTTGGGCGCCAGGTTCATCAGCACCAGGTCGTGGATGCCGCCGGCCACGAACTTGTCCAACTGGAAATCGATGCGTTCGGTGGTGATCTGCGCCCCGCTCCACCACCACAAGGGCGTGGGCCCGAAATTGCGCGGAGGGTTGGTAAAGCGGTCCACCAGATCGTGGTCCATGGCTTCCATTCTCAAAAAGGCTGGTTGGTTCGGTTCGACACGGTCGGCGCTACTGCTGGGCCAGTACCGCAAGGCGCTTGGCGCGGCGTTCGGCTTGCCGCACCGGATCGGCAACCGGCGTCGCCATCTGCAGTCGCTGGGTGTAGGGATGCTCCGGATGACGGGCCACCTGTTCAGACTCTCCCAGCTCCACGATCTCTCCACCGAGCAGCACCGCTGTGCGATCGCTCATCGTGCGCACCACACCCAGGTCGTGGCTGATGAACAGGTAAGCCACGGACGTGCGCTCTTGGATCTCGGTGAGCAGTTCAAGCACCCGTGTCTGGGTGCTCATATCCAGTGCACTGGTGGGCTCATCGCAGACGATCAGGCGGGGCGACAGGGCCAGTGCCCGGGCGATCGCGATGCGCTGGCGCTGGCCACCGGAGAACTCGCGTGCTAGACGCCGCCCGGTGTCCGCAGGTAAGGCGACGGCATCCAAAAGTTCAGCAACACGCTCGCGTTTTTGGGTTCGGGTGCCGTCCTTGATCGGTTCGGACAGTATTTCCGCGATCGTCATCGACGGGTTCAGCGAGGAGTACGGATCTTGGAAGATCGCCTGGATCTTCTGCGCCTCGGGGTGCCGACGGCGAATGGGGACATCGGCCACTTCGTGCCCGTCGAAGGTAATCGATCCGCCCGTGACGTGCGTCAGGCCCAGGATGGCTCGACCGATCGTCGTCTTGCCCGAGCCGGACTCCCCCACCAAACCGAGGGTCTGCCCAGGCTGCAAATCGAAGCTCACCTCATTGATCACGCGTTTGGTGCGCCGTGGACGTCCGGACTTGAACTCCACCACCAGATCGCGCACGGAAAGTAGGTGCTCTTGCGAACTCATCACGCCTCCTGCGGGTCCAGAGTGCTTCCCAACAACTCGCGGGTGTAGCCGTGTTGAGGGTTAGCGAATAGGTCGGTGGCCTCTTGGTGCTCCACGATCTGCCCCTCGCGCATGACGCTGACTTCGTCGCAAATATCGGCGACCACGGCGAGGTCGTGGGTCACCAGGATCATCCCGAGTTCGCGTTCGTCCCGGAGCTCACGAAGCAGCTCCAGCACCTCGGCCTGCACGGTGACGTCCAGAGCGGTGGTGGGCTCATCTGCCACGATCAGCTCCGGGTCCCCGGCGATCGCGCCGGTGATGAGGACACGTTGCGCCATCCCGCCCGAGATTTGGTGCGGATACTGCTCAAAGACCGCTTCGGCGTCGGCGATCCCGACTCTGCGCAGCAGAGTAAGGAGGTGTTCGCGTGCCTGCGATGTCGAGATTTGCCGCACCGCGCGCAGGCCGACGGTGAGTTGTTTGCCGATGGTGATGGTCGGGTCGAGGTTGCTCATCGGTTCTTGCGGAACGTAGGCAATTCGGCGGCCACGGGCGCGTTTGGCTGCGGCCGCGTCGCTGAGCAGGTCATCGCCGTCGAAGTAGACCGCCCCGCCGAGGGTGATGGCGTCCTTCGGCAGCAGCCCGAGGATCGCGAAGGCGGTTTGGGATTTACCCGAACCGGACTCTCCCACCAGGCCATGGATCCGGCCCTTGGCGACGTCCAGGTCCACTCCACGAACGACGTCGGTGATCCCACCGGCGTTTTGATAGCCCAGGCGCAACCCCCGAACCGAGAGCAAGGCGCCCTCTTCGGGCTCACCGTGACCGTGATCCTGCGCAATCTTGGCTTTGCGTTCGTCAATTACCTTGGCCGATAGTGGCTTGCCGCTGGTGGTGCGCTGCAAGGTGTCGCGCAGAGCGTTACCGAGCAAGACGAACGCCAGCGTGGTGATCGTGACCAATAGGGCCGGGACCAGCACCGCGCCGCGGTTGATGTAGATGGTCTCCAGGGATTGCTGCAAGATGCCGCCCCAGGAGGGCACTCGCGGGTCACCGAGGCCCAGGAATTCCAGGCCGGCCTGGATCCCGATACCGGCTGCGAGGATGAAGCCGCTTTGGATGATCACGGCCGAGCGCACGGCCGATAGCACGTGCCGGAAGATGATCCGGGTATCGCTCAGGCCTGAAACCTTGGCGGCATCGACGTACAACTCGCTGCGCACCCCAGCCACCACCGCCCGCACCAGCCGGAATTGCGCTGGGGCGATGAGCACGCCGAAGACCGCCATCGCAGTCAGGGTGGAGGGTCCGATCACGGTGTATAGCGCGATCAGCAGGACGATGCCGGGTAGCGCCATGATGGCGTCGGAGACCCACCCAGCAATGACCTCGACTTTGCCGCGGACGTATCCGGCCAGGAGCCCACCGGTGACACCGACCAGCACCGATACGGCCAACACGACTACGCACGCCAGCAGCGTGCCCCGGGTAGCAAACAGCAGTCGGGAGAAGATGTCGCGGCCCTGAGAGTCCCCGCCAAGGAGGTACTCGGTGGCGAACGGGGCCACGTTCGTCAACGCCAGGTCCACGTGATTGGGAGCGTTCGGCGCAAACAGCGGGGCCCCAGCGGCGAGCACGATCAGCACCAGCAGATACGCAGCGGAGATCATCGCAAGGGGCTCACGCACCAGCCGGCGAAGCACGCCCTCGGTCGCCGCCTCGCGCTGCCCAGGCACAGCCGCGGAAACGTTCTCGGCGCTCATGACAGCCTCACTTTCGGGTTGAGCCAGGCGCCGATGAGGTCGGCAACCAGATTGACCAGAACCACCACACCCACGGTGAAGACAACACAGCCCATCACCACCGGAATGTCACCGCGCAGGGTCATCTCTACCGCAAGGTCACCCACGCCAGGCAGCGCAAAGAGTCGCTCGATGAGGACCACACCGCCGAGCATTCCGATCGCTTGCAATGACAGGATCGTCAGGCCCGGGGCGGCAGCCGAGCGCAGCGCGTGCCGGAAAACGATCCGGTTCTCTGGAACGCCACGTGAGCGCAGGGTGCGAATGAAGTCTTGATTCATGATGTCGACCATCGCGCCCCGGAACTGCTGTGAAGCCCCGCCGATCGATCCGACGAGGATCGCAAGCACCGGCAGCACCAACGACTGGGCCCAGCCCACCGGGTCAGAGCTGAAGGCGATGTAGCCGGTGGGCGGAAGCAGCCCCCACTGCACTGCGACCAACACGATGAGGAAGATCGCCAAGATGAAGGCTGGCACTGCAGCACCGGTGATGGCGATCAGTTGCAGCGCGCGGTCGGTCCAGCCACCGCGGATTGCGGCAGTGGTTCCGACCAGCACGCTGAGTATCGCCGTCAGCGTCATCACGATCACGGTCAGGGAGATCGTCACGGGCATCCGGGTGGCCAGCATCTGCGTCACCGCTTCCCCGGTGAAGTAGCTGCTTCCGAGCGAGCCGGTCACCAGGTCCGCCAGCCACTGGCCGTACTGCGCGAGCAACGGCTGGTCTAGGCCGAGTTCGCTAGCTCGCAGCGCCACCGCCTCATCGGTGGCCTGCTCACCCAGGAGGGCCCGGGCGATGGCAAGGCCATCGGAAAAGATGAGCATGTAGGTGACCCAGGTGACGAATAGGGTCAGCAGGAACGCCGAGGCAAGCCGGCGCAGGAGATATCCGATCACGTGTTCTGCACTCCCCTCACTGGAAGTCGCTCAGGTAGGGGTTGAAGTTGAACGGGTCGGTGATTTCTGGAACGAGTTCCTCGTCACTGACCGCGTAGTAGCTGGAGTCGGCTACCCAGGGGGCGAACCAGGCCTGATCCACGATGTACTCGTTGATCTCCTGGTACACCTCGATGGCCTCGTCACCTTGAGCCACCTGGGCCTCATCGAGTAGCGGCTGCAGGTTCGGGTCCTCATTGCCCATGACGTTCCAGATCGAATCCGGTCCGAGCAGTTCAACGATATTGAACAGCGAATCGGCCGTGCCCATCCGGGCGTACATGATGGGGAACTCCCCGCCCAGGATGTCGTTTAACGCCGTCGGGCCGGTCAGCGGAACCTCCACAACATCGATGTTCAACAGGCCCAGTTGCTGGGAGATGATGGCGTTGAAGTTGGCGCTGCCCCCGCTCTGACTCGGGACCCGGACTGTGAACCCGTCGGCATATCCAGCCTCCTCCATGAGGTCTTGGGCCGCCTGGACGTCGTAGGGGTAACGCTCATCGAGTTCGGGCAGATTCGCCGTGGCGTTGGGGTTGAACACCTGCGTTGACGGTTCGGTTCCTTGACCGTAGGTGTGCTCGGCGAGCGCTTGGCGATCAAAGACCATGTTGATCGCGCGCCGCACGCGCACGTCGCCAAGGGCCGGAATCTCGGTGCCCTCACGGTCGTTGAGGTACAGCCCGGCCCAGGCCCCGGGGAAGGTGATGACGTGCACCCCGGACAGCTGCGCCTGATCCACCAGGTCCTGGGTCAAGATCGCTCCGGAAACCTGCCCGGAGGTGATCGCGTTCAGCCGCGCGGTCGGCTCGGTCATCGTGATCAGTTCGACGACGTCATAGGAGTAGGAGTCTGCGTCCCAGTAGTCCTCGCGCTTGGTGAACCGGTACACCGAGCCACTGGTGGTGCCAGCACGGTCCAGTTCATACGGGCCCGAGCTGTGGGGGCGAGACCCAACCTCCCCGTTCTCGATCTGTTCGGGATGCGCGATCGCACCGGGGGCCAAGCACATAAAGGTGGGGAGCTGACCGGTCGGCTCGGGCATCCGCAGGATGACGGTGCGGTCATCGGGGGTGTCGATCTCGGCGCCGGCAACGCGGCCGGCGTCGGAGCCACCGCTGTCGCGCATGTGCTCGATCGATGCCTTCACCGCTGCGGAGTCCACCGGGCTGCCATCGGAGAAGGTCATCCCGTCGCGAAGCACCATGGTGAGTTCGGTGGCGTCGTCATTGAGATCCCACTCCTGTGCAGCGTTGGGGACCACGGTGCCGTCCTTGTCGCAGTGCAAGAGGCGGTCGTAGATGGCGTGCCAGCGCAGCCGCATGTCGCCGCCGCTCTCTTGCAGAGCCGGGTCCAAGGACTGGCCCTCGGCCGAGACCGCGAGCCGCAACACGCCGTCGTCCAGCTCGTCGTCGCCTGAACTGCAGGCGGCCAGCACTAGGGCCGCGGCCATGAAGGAGGCGGCGGTCGCTGCGAGTTTGCGTGACCTGGGCCGGCGCATCATGACTCCTCTCGTCGCTGAGATTTGCTGACCCGATCGGGCCGTTTAGCACCACGAACGTCGGGCGTCGGGTGGCACTTCGTCGTAAATTGAACCGTTTTAAAAGCGGCTCGTGTTCGAGCGTGGCTGATCGTGACAGCGATGTCAACCCGAAAGTGAATCGTTTTAAGATTCGGGGCACTCAGACCACACCCCTAGGCGATTCGGGCCTGCCCCGGCCGTACGCAGGCAGCCGTCAGCACGATCGCTGCCGCGATTTGGGTGTACGTCGGCGCCTGTGCAGCACCGGGCGAGCCAAGGCGGCCCGCTGTTTGCTAGCCCCGGAAGTCCGGGCTGCGGAGCTCGCGCGGCGCCAGGCGCTGCAACTGCGTTACGTGTTCAGGGCCGAGCTGGTCCAGGCTCGCCACGCCCAGGAGTTTCATAGTCCGCTCAACTTGAGAGCGCAGGATCTCGATCGCCCGGTCCACGCCCTGGCGCCCGCCGGCCATCAGGCCGTAGAGGTAGGCGCGGCCGATCATCGTGAAGTCCGCGCCGAGCGCGATCGACGCCACGATGTCGGCGCCGTTCATAATCCCGGTGTCCAGGATGATGTCGGTGGAGCCACCCAGCTCCTGCGCCACCGTTGGCAGCAGGTGGAAGGGCACCGGGGCGCGGTCGAGCTGACGGCCGCCGTGGTTGGACAGCATGATCCCGTCCACCCCGATCTCGGCGACCTTGCGGGCATCCTCGATCGTTTGGATGCCCTTGACCACGGTCTTTCCGGGCCACTGGTTGGCGATCCAGGCCAGGTCCTCATAGTCCACGGTGGGGTCGAACATGGTGTCCAGGAGCTCGGCCACCGTGCCGGACCACCGGTCCAGGGAGGCGAAAGCCAGCGGCTCGGTGGTGAGCAGGTCGAACCACCAGTGCGGGCGCGGGATGGCGTTGACCACGGTCTTGAGGGTCAGCGCCGGCGGGATGGTCAGGCCGTTGCGGACGTCACGCAGCCGAGCGCCGGCCACCGGCACGTCTACGGTGATGAGCAGGGTGTCAAAGCCTGCGGCGGCCGCGCGCTCCACCAGCGCCATCGACCGGTCCCGGTCCTTCCACATGTACAGCTGGAACCAGTTGCGCCCGCCGGGGTTGGCCGCCGCAACATCCTCGATGGAGGTGGTCCCCATCGTGGACAGCGCGAACGGAATGCCCGCGGCGCCGGCGGCCTGGGATCCGGCCACTTCGCCTTCGGTCTGCATCATCCGGGTGAACCCGGTGGGCGCGATCCCGAATGGAAGTGCGCTGGATCCACCAAGGATCTGGGTGGAGGTGTCCACGGTGGCCACATTCCGCAGGATCGCCGGGTGGAACTCCACGTCCTCAAAGGCCTGGCGGGCGCGAGTCAGGGAGAACTCACCCTCCGCGGCGCCCTCGGTGTAGTCGAACGCGGCACGCGGGGTGCGGCGGGCGGCGATGGCCCGCAAGTCTGCGATGGTGTGGGCGTTTTGCAGACGACGACGGCGGCCGTTCAGTTCCGGTGCCTTGAACCGCAGTAGCGGGGCCAGATCCTTGACGCTTGGGACTCGTCGCTGAACCACTCAATCTCCCTGGATAGAACGTCGGTGTTGCCCACCAAGACTCGTGCCGGTCACTCTAGCTGGTGAAACCATTCAACTCCATCGCCGCATCACCCACCCCACACTCGCGAGCGCGGGGTGAGCGCGTTCGGCGACGGGGTTAGGTAGGGCGGGGGACGTCTTGGGGATGCGCCCCGCCGGTCACCACCTGGTCGATCTCCGGAGCGATCGGCATCGCCGTGGCGCACTCCCGGCGAGCGGCCACGATCGCACCCGCCGCGCTGGCCGCGGCGATCGTTCGCTGCAAAGACCAGCCGTTCAATAGCCCGTGGCACAACGAGCCGCCAAAGGCATCGCCCGCACCAAGGCCGTTGACCACGTGCGTGGGCGTCGCAGGTACCTGAACCCGCTCCTCGCGGGTCTTCGCCAACGTGCCGTCGGCGCCCTGTTTGACGATTGCTAGGTCCACCCCGGCCTCGAGCATCGCATCGGCAGCGCGATCGGGGTCGCTTTCCCCCACTGCGATCAAACACTCCTCCCGGTTACCCACCGCGACACTCACGCCGGCCAGAAACTCTCGAACCTGAATTGTGGCCTCGGCCCGCCGGGGCCACAACGCTGGCCGGTAATCGAGATCCAAGATCGTGTGCTCTTGACGCCACCGTTGACTGAGCGACATTTGGTGCGCCGAACGGCTCGGTTCTTCCGATAAACCCGTGACCGAAAACCACATGATGCGCGCGCTACGCACGGCAGCGGTGGGTATATCTTGCGGGCGCAGCTGCATATCTGGCGCTGAGGGAAACCGATAGAAATACAGCGGGAAATCATCGGGCGGGAACATTTCGCAGAATGTCACCGGAGTCGCATACGCCGGGCTAGTGATCACGTGCGCATCACTCACGCCCAGGCGCACCATCTCACGGCGCACAAACAGCCCGAACGGGTCGTCGCCCACGCCGGTAATCGTCGCTGCGCGGGCACCTAAACGTGCCGCCGCAACTGCCACATTGGTGGGGCTGCCGCCCAGGAATTTCCCGAAGGTTTCAACGTCTTGCAGACCAATGCCCGATTCCATCGGATACAGGTCAACCCCGGCCCGTCCGATCGTGAGCAGATCGAGTCGCTGCCCGTCGTTCCCAGACATCACGCCTCCCGCATCTCACCCGTGCAGATGTATCCGAAACAGCACTTTAAGCGCCGCCGCGCAGGACCGGAAATCGATAAATCAACCGCCCAGGCGTCGCGCGATTTCGATGGCGCCGGCCACTGGGGGCTCGGTCAAGAGAAGCACCTGATCTACGCCCTTGCACCCGCTCCTGGCCGCGGCTGCGAAGTCCTCGAAGTAGTCCCTCTGGGCCCGCATCACTCCGCCGGCGACGGCGATGACGCCCACGTGCCCGCCACGTGCCCGCACCCGATCGACCAGGTTCACCAGCGCTCGGACCTGCTGGTCGATCACCCCCTGCGCCAACGTCGAACCCTCAGCGGCGGCGTCGAACACCACCTTTGCTGCGCGGGACCAAACGCTCGGGTCGATCGAATACAGGTGGTGCCCAAGGTCGTGCGGGTGGCCAATTCCGAGCCTCGAGGTGAGTGCCTCACTCAGTTGGTCCTTCTCCTGCCGGTCCCAAGCCCCCAGCACCGCCTTGGCGGCGGCCACCACGATGGCGCTCCCGCTGCCCTCATCGCCGAGCAGCCAGCCCCAACCGCCGACGGTGAAGGGTGCGCCAGCGCCGTTGGTTGAGGTGGCTACCGATCCGGTGCCACACACCAACCCGGTGCCCCGCGCGTGCCCAGTTGCGGGCACGATCAGCTCGGCATCATTGACCACCAGCGCACCGGGCATCACGCCAGAAACCGCCGCCTGCAACAGCTGTCGTTGCGCGGGGCTGTCCACCCCATGAACTCCGGCCGCGGCCCGGCTCGCCCCGGTCGACATCACCCGCTGGGCGAACATCTGAGCCAGGCGCGTGGCACGACCGGTGTCCGAAACGTTTGCCCAATCACCGGAGTCGAAGGTCTCCTCGAGCACCACCTCACCGGTGTACTCGTCAAGGCACCGCAGATGGGTTTTAGTACCTCCGACGTCGAGCCCGGCGATCACGCTCATGAGCCACCGACGCCAAGGTGGCCACCGGCGCTGCCGTGATGGGTTTTGGTATCCAGACGCTCAAAGGCGGGCTCATCGACGTCTACCCCACGCAGGCTCGCGACCCCCAAGGTGAGGTGTTGGCACACGATGCTCGCGGCGATCGCGATACCCACGGCGTCGCCATACGGGACATCCAAGTGCGTGCGCGCGGCAATCTCGGCCCGGGGAGCCGGCACATCAGCGTCGGTGGCGATGAAAACGAGAGCCTCGGTCTTGGCACTGAGTTGCTCCACCAATAGCGACTCCCGCGCTCCCCCGATCACCACGTGTGCGCCTCGGCCGGCGACGTCCATCGGGCCATGCAGGTACTGGCGCGTTTCCATCGCGGTGGCCGCAACCCGCGGCCCCTCGCGGAGCATCAGAGCCGCTTCTTCGGCGGCACCGAGCAGCGGCGCGGGCGCGACGACGTCCACATAGGGCACCCGCGAAAGCGCATCGGGAGCGTTTGGGATCTCCGCGATTGCGGCCTGGGCAGCGGCGACCGAACCATTGACGACGTCGTGCCAGTAGACGGTGTCCAAGGTGCCGGCGAGGTGATCGGCGAGCATGCCAAAGGCCAGGATGGTGGCGGTGAATGTCGGCATCGAAACCGAGGAATCGGGGTGGTCCCCGAGGTTGAGCCGCATGCCTGCGTAGTCGGCAAGCGGGGAGGGCGCGTAGTTCGTGATACTCAGCAGGCGATCGGATGGGAACTGCTTGGCACCGCTCACCACCTCAGCGCTCGCGCCGCTCTGGGAGGCGGCGATCACTAGCGCACCAGCGAGCGGACCAGCCCCTTGGGCAAGCTCGATGGGGTTGTGACGGGTGGCGTCGATCCCATGGCCGTGCATCCGGTGCACCCCGGAGGCTGCGGCGGCCAGACTCGCGCCGATTCCCAGGATCGCAATGCGGTCACTGTGGCGCGGGATGTCCCGGAGTTGACTGGCCAAGCTATCGGGCAGATCGCGAAGGATTTGCCCCTGGGCGGCATAGGAATCGGCGGCCGCAATCCACGGCCGGGGCGGGTAGGTCTGGGCGCTCACAACCACTCCTCACGGCGACATCAACGCACCGATCCTAGCGTTAAGTCCATATGTCTGCTTCATTTGACAAATGCCTAACAAATGACAAATGTGTGTCGGGCCACAATTCTGGCGCGCAGCGTCGCGCCCCTTCGATGAGGAGAGTTACTTCCGTGCGAACACCTTCACTGCGTCGAGCAGCAGGAGCCGCGAGTTTCATGGCCGCCGTCGCACTCGTTGCCGGCTGCACCAGTCAAGCACCCGGCGACGACGACGGCGAATCCGACGACCCGACCGAAGTCGAGGCCGAAGCCGAGGCCGATGACGACGAAGAAGAAGAGCCGACGTCTGTGGAACTTCTGCAGGGCGCAGGGTTCTCCGAGGACATCATCGCCGAGACCTACCCCTCCGATGAGCTGCGGGACTGGATTCCGCTCCTGGACGGTTTCGATGAGCTGCTCGCCGACCACCCCGATGTGATGCAGCGCGATATGGATCTGGTCATCGAGATCAACAACAACTCCGATGAAACCCAGCGTGAGCGTGCGATCGAGGATCAGTACGAGGACATGTCGGTGACGATGGCTGATGGCCTGGGTGAAACCCTCGGCGAGATCTACGCCACCGCACGTGCGGAGGGCCGCGCGCCCAAGACCGAGACCCTCATCGCGCGCGAGATTCAGCGGGCCGCGGGGCCGAACGCCTCGAGCAACCCGGCCAAGGACCACTGGGATCACCCACGGCCCTACATCCAGCAGCCCGATGACATCGAGTACTTCGACCGCGAGGACGGCGACGCCCACGATTCCACCTCCGGCGCCTACCCCTCGGGCCACACCTCGCAGGCGTATTGGCAGGGCGTATTCCTGGCGACCTTGCTGCCCGAGCTCGCCGATCCGATCATGGCGCGCACGTCTGAGGCTGGTCACAACCGGCTGGTGATGGGCGTGCACTTCCCGCTGGACGTGATCAGCGGCCGGATGATGGGAACCGCGATCGCGGCCGAGCGGTGGAACGACGAGGAGTTCCGCCCCCTGCTCATGGAGGCCCGCGAGGAGCTCATCGACCTGCTGGAGGCTGAGTGCGGCGATGACCTGGCCACCTGCATCGAGGCCGATGAGCGCTACCTGAGCGCAGCGGAGGCCGACTCGGTCTACGCCGAGCGGATGACCTATGGATTCGAGCAGATCAACGAATCTGGCCAGCCGATCGAGATCCCCGCGACCGCGCCTGCGCTACTTCTGACGGCTCACCCGGATCTGGATGCCGACCAGCGGCGCACCGTTCTGGAGCTCACCGCCATCGACTCGGGCTACCCCTTGGACAAGGACGGACCCGACGGCGGTTGGCAGCGCATCGACCTGCGGGCGGCGCTAACGGCGGACGTCGAGGTGGACGACGACGGCGAGGTCACCCTGGCACCGTAGCGGTACCGGCCGTAGCGGTACCGGCCGTAGCGGTACCGGCCGTAATGGTAAAGCTAGCGCCCGCGTGGCCGTATCTATCCGGTCGCGCGGGCGCTGCCTGTTTCAACGGTGCGCTGGTCTGGCGCACCTTGCCGCACGCCGTGTGCGGAATTTGCTGCTCCAGGCCGCCCGCGGAGACACAGTCCGTACACCGTGTGCGGAATCTGCTGTCCCAGGCCGCCCGCGGAGACACAATCCGTACACCGTGTGCGGAATTTGCTGTTCGGGAGTGGCCCAGCAGCACTCCCCAGATGCCTAAGCGCGGGCGATCTGGATCTGCACCTGCCGCGGCGCGAACCACGTGAGGTACAGCCTGGGCCCGCCCACGGCGTCGGTTCCGCCCATGAACGCATAGGCCTCGCCCGGGTGGTACTCGGGCACCAGGCCCGGCTGCGCCCCCAGGCCAGGTCCCACGCGCACCTCGGTGTCACCGTGGCGCAGCGTCGCAGTGCCCTCATCGAGCACAAAAGCCTCGGCCCCAACCTGCCTAGCGCCCACCACCTCGGTGCCGTGCCCCAGGCCCAGCTCCAAGGCGTGCGGGACGGCGGTGCCCTCGGTCACAATCGCTAGGTCCACGGCGTCATCACTGGCGCGCACCTCGATCTGGGTCCGCAGCGACATCTCATCCAGCTCCCGCTCGGAGAATCGCATCGCGGCAGCGAACCTGCCCTCGTACTCCATCGGGTACTCCCCGGCTGCATCGCGCAGCGACTCGCGCAGCGGCTGGTAGTACCCGGTGCTCAGAGACTCACTCAGCCGCGCACCGTCATCGGTCGCTTCAAACGAAGAAGCCCGAAAGGGCCCCATGGCGAAGAAGTCCCGGGACAGTCGCACCGAGGAAATCTGCACGTCCCCCAGCCCCAGTCGCAAGAACGTGGGATTGCAGGCCAGCCCGGAGGCGATCCGTCCTACGCGGGGCACATCGGAGCCACCGTAGATCGTGCACCAGTGCCCGTCACCGGAGCGCCGCAGGAGGCCCACGGCGTCAAAAGTGCGCCGCACCGAGGCAAGCTCGGGCCGCGCCCGCACCTGCAGGCCGCGCATCACCGCGGTATCTATCCCGGCGTGCGCGAGCACGTCGATGTGGTCGATCTCCGCCGTGGTCGCGGCCAACGCCATTCCCGCCGCACACCGATCACAGCTGGTCGCGAAGTGTGCGAATTGGCCCAGGAACGGACCGAGGGGGAAGTCGCTACGGCCCTGGTCCTGGCGACGCGAGTGCACCGCCTCCACCAGGCCCGACGGCGTGGTGAGGTCCAGTTGGGTGTGCAGATTCTGGTGCGCCAAGGCCGCCAGCTCGTCGCGTTCGAGAGCGTCCGCGAGCGCCAGCAGCGAAGGATTGGAGACGTAGGCGGCGTAGTTGGGGCTGCGCTCGGAGTAGATGCCATCGGCATCGATATCCACGCCCTCGGCCAACCATTGCCTGGCTCGGTCCAGAGCCGCATCGTGAACCCCCTCGCCGAGCCGCGCGGGCCCGAGCACTCGGGCTCCCAGCGCCAATGCTGCGGCGATCTCCCAACGGTGGTTCGGCGTGTGCACGCCCCCGGAAATCAGAGCCGGCAGCGCGCGAGCGACCACGTCTCGCAGCCGCTCCAGTAAGTCGTGGGGCCATGGCGAATCTGCCGCGAACCCCAAGGTCAGCGCGGCGTCGGTGATGGTGAAGGCGGTGTCTGGCGGGGAGGCCAGGTTGTCCCCGGAGGCAAAAAGCCCGGTGTCCATCTGCAGCGCTTGTAGTTCGCTGAGCCAGCGTGAGGCGTCGGCGGCGCGCGACTCGGCCTCGGATTGGTCGCTGCCCGGCCCCTGCGCCTCACCGACCGTAACGAGCTGCTCACAGACCACGGCCGCTTTGACCATCGCCAGCAGCCCCCGGTGTCCGCGCGGTAAAAAGCCCCGCGCCTCCTGACCACGGCGCTGGTAATCACGCCGGTGGTCGATCGCGGCCCGCCGCAGGTCGGCGATGAGTTCGCTGCTCATCGCTGCCCAATGGCGATCCGAAGGGTGCGCACTTGGAACGGGCGCAGGTCGAGGGTGACGAGCGAACCGTCCACCTCGAGCGGCGCACCGGACTCGATCACCTCTTCGGTGAGGTCGCATTCGGCCACGCCCGCCAGCTCGGCGTCGATGCTCACCGCAGCCCGGGTTCGCCCGCCGGCGCCCTCATAGAGCCGGATGATGAGGTCACCACTACCGTCGGCCGCCAACTTCACTGCCGACAGTTCCGCCGTCGTCTCCGCCGGTGCCGACCCACTGGCCGACCCACCTACCGGTCCACCTGCCGGTCCCCCCAGGCGCACGAGTGGATCTACCGCGTGCCCGCCGCGCATCGAGAAGGTGGGGGCGTTCAACTGCTGTGCGGCGCGCAGCGCGTGCGTGGTGGTGACCGCTGGGGCGATCAGCGTGGTCATCTCGTGGTGACCCTGATCGGCATCGGGGTCGGGGAAGGTGGTGGCCCGCAACAACGAGCGGCGCACCACAGCGAAGGCGTGATCGCCATCGGCCCGGGTGCTCACGTCATGTCCGTAGCCGGCGTCGTTGGCCACGACGACGCCGTAGCCCGGTTCGCCGACGTGGACCCACCGGTGGGCGCATGATTCGTATTGCGCCTGCTCCCAGGAGGTGTTCGCCGACAGTGGCCGGCGCACGTGCCCGAACTGGGTCTCATGGGCCGCGTCCTGAGCGCGCAGGTCAAGGGGGATGCTCATCGTCAGCAACCGGCGCGCTGGGGTCCAGTTCACCGCCGTGCGTACCTGAAGGGCGGTGCCATCGGGGCTCAGCTCAAAGGTGTTGGTGAGGGTGGTGGAGTCCAGGGAATAGGAGGCGACGACGGCGGATCCTTGGATCCGTACGTCATCGGCACGCAGGTCCTGGGTCGCGTTCAGGGCGCTGCGGTCCAGGTCCCAGGCGTCCCACCGGGTGGGGGCGTCATAGTTGACGCCGAGCACCGCGGCGCGTTGCCCGGGCGGCAGCAGTTCACGACCGACGCGCAGGTCGATGATGCTGTGGACGGCGCCCTGGTCATCGATGCTGACCGCCAGCGCATCCGATACCAGCCGGACTCCGCCGTGCACCGGCTCCACGGTGATGGGCGCGGGCGCGGGAGCTGGGTCAGCCGAAGCCGACCAACCGGCGATCTCGCCCTGGCGAATCGGCGCCGGGTTCACAGTCAGTTCCCGCTCGCCGGGGCCCGCCAATGCGGACAGCGCACCGTCGATGATCTGGCGCAACCGGGTGGTGACGCGTTCGTGGGTGGCCTCGGCTTCGCGGTGCACCCAGGCGATGGAGGTGCCGGGCAGGATGTCGTGGAACTGCAGCAACAGCACCTGTTGCCACAGTTCCTCAAACTCTGCGGTGGGGTAGGGCGCGCCGGTGCGGACGCTGGCCGCGGCGCACCACATCTCGGCTTGAACCAGCAGCGCCTCATTGCGGCGGTTGCCCGCCTTAGTGCGGGCTTGGGAGGTGTAGATACCCCGGTGGAATTCCAGGTACATCTCCCCCGACCACACCGGGGCGCTTTCATACTCGGCTTCGGCGTCGGCGAAGAACTCCCGGGCGGTGCCCAGGCGCATCTTCGCTGAGCCTTCCAGGTTGGACTGCAGGCGCGCGTCGGCGATCATCTCCCGGGTGGGGCCGCCACCGCCGTCGCCGTAACCGAAGGGCATCAGCGAGGAACTGGCCCCGGCGTGATCGTTGAAGTAATGCACGCTGCGCGCAAGCTCTACCGGGCGCATGTCACCGGAGTAGGTGTTGTTGGGCGGGAAGTGCGTGAAGATCGAGGTGCCATCCAAGCCTTCCCACTTAAAGCTGTGGTGGGGGAAGGTGTTGGTGTCGTTCCAGCACATCTTCTGGGTGAAGAACCATTTCAGGCCCGCACCCTTAAGGAGCTGTGGCAGGGAGGCCGGGTAGCCGAAGGAGTCCGGCAGCCAGCCCACGTCGCTGCGCTGGCCGAACTCGGCCGCGAAGAATCGTGCTCCGTAAAGGAACTGCCGGGCCAGGGACTCCCCCGAGGGCATATTCACATCGGATTCGACCCACATGTTGCCCACTGGGATAAAGCGGCCCTGGGCGACTCTATGGCGCACGCGTTCAAACAGCTCGGGATCGTGATCGCGCACCCAGGCAAAGTGTTGGGCGCTGGAGCAGGTGAACGTGACTTCTGGGTCGGCGTCCATGAGGGCCAGCACGTTGGCGAAAGTCCTGGTGACCTTGCGCACCGATTCGCGGGTGGGCCACAGCCACGCCGAGTCGATGTGGGCGTGGCCGGTGGCGATGATCGAGTGCGCCGAGGCATTGGCCGGCGATTGCAGCAGCGGCGCCAAGATCTCCCTGGCGCGGTCCGCGCCGGTGCTGGCGTCATTGGGGTCCAGCACATCCAGCGCCGCATCGATCCCGGTAGCGAGTTTGGCCTGGCGCGGGTCGAAGGACTCCAGTTGCATCATCAGCCCGCTGAGCACCGTCAATTCCCGGATCAGGGTTTCGGTGGTGGTGTCGATCAGTCGTACTTCGATGCGCCCGAGCCGGTAGAGCAACTCATCGCTCGCGGTGAGCTTGTCGCCGATGGTGGTCGGTGCGTAAGCGCGGGGACCCTTGAAGTCATCGCCGCCAGAGACGTCCGGGTTGGAGGCCGCCTCCACGTAGAAGGCGAAGTCTTCTCCCGGGCCAGCGGTCACGGGCACGTGGTGGTGCCGGGGCTCCAGACCCTTAACCGCCACGCCCCGCTCGGTGCGCACCAGGCCTTCGGCCTGGAAGCCGGGCTTGGCTTGGTTGAAGCCCAGGTCGATGGACAGTTCGATGCGGGTCTCTGGGTCCCTCGGGCCCGAGCCACCCGGCCACGTCGAGGGCACAGTGCCTGCCACGGAGAACCAGGTGGTTCCCCACGCCCGGCCCCAGGCCGCGCCACTGTCGGTGGGCTCAAACGACGCCGCGGCGAGCATCTGGTCAAAGGTGACGGGCTCACCCGCGCCGTTCTCGCCGTCGGGCACCACCCAGGAACTCAGACGAAGCGGCTGCGCGGCGCGCACCACCGCATCGGGCAGGTACTGCGAGAGGTACCGGCCGGCTCGGGCGTGCACACGGTCCGGTTGGTGTTTCACTCTCAGTCCTTTAGGCCGGCATTGATATTGCTAGAGGTGATGTATTTCTGGAACACCAAGTACAGCACCACCAGCGGAACCATCGAGATCACCGAGGCAGCGAGCAGAATGGACCACTCGATGTTCTCGGCGCCGATGAGGCTGCGCAGGGCAATCTGCAGGGTGAATTGGTTCGGATCGGAGAGCACGATCAGCGGGAAGATGTAGTCATTCCAGCGCCACTGGAAGGACACGATCGCCAAGGTCAGCATGATCGGGCGGGCCAGAGGGACCATGATCCGCATGAAGATCGACAGTTCACTGGCGCCATCGATCCGCGCAGCGTCGTTGAGCTCATCGGGCACCGAGATGAAGAACTGCCGGAACATGAACACCCCGGTGGGGGTGATGATCGTGGGCAGGATGACCCCGAGCAACGAGTTGTACATGCCCAGGTCCCGTACCACCAGGAACATCGGGTTCAGCATCACTTCGCCCGGCAGCATCGTCATCGTCAAGATGCACAGTCCGAAGACCGCCAGCCATGGGTTCTTGTACTTGGCCAGTGCGTACCCGGCGGCCGCGCACAGGGCCACGGTGAGCACCGTCGTCACACTGGCGACGATGAAGGTGTTCATGAAGTAGCGGGTGAAGTCGATCCGCTCCCAGGCGCGGCTGTAGCCCTCCAGGGTCCACTCCCTGGGCAGAAATGACAGCGGGTAACTGAACAGTTCACCGGCGGGCTTGAAGGAGGACAGCAGGAACCACAGCAGCGGGAAGGCCATCAGCACCACCAGCACCCACAACAGGGTGGTGGGCACGATGGAGCGCCTGATCTCTACCTTGCGGCGCCGGCGGCGGCGGTTGGCCGCGTCCAGCTCGCGATCGGCTTTGGTTTGGGTACTGATGCTCACCACCTACCTCCTCGGCGGCTGATTCCCAGTTGGATGAGGGCCAGCGCCAGGAGGATGACCAGCAGGATCACCGAGGCCGCACTGGCGTACCCCATCGCGGCCCGGTCGAAGCCGGTCTCATAGATGTACTGGATCATCAGGCGGTTTGAGGTGCCCGGGCCACCGCCGTTGAGGGCCTGGATCATCGCAAATTCCTTCATCTGACCCAGGGTCAGCAGGAGTACAACCAGGACCGACGTCGGTGCGATCGATGGCAGGGAGATGTACCAGAAGCGGCGGGTCGGGCCGGCGCCATCCAGTTCGGCGGCCTCGTACAGCGAGACCGACACGTTGTTCAGGGCCGCGATGAACAGCAGCATGTTGAACGCTGCTCCGGCCCAGGCCGAGGCAAAGACCACCACGAGTAGCGAGAGGTTGGCGTCGGTGGCCCAGGAGACGCGTTCGCCGCCCAGGGAGGTGATGACGAAGTTGACGAACCCGAAGTTCTCTCCGAACATCCACCGCCAGATCACGCCGGTGACGATCGGGGAGATCAGCCACGGCAGGAAGAACACGATCCGGGCCGGGACCTTGCCCCGGGCCCGCTTGCTGACCAGGGCAACAGCCATCAGCAGCGCCAAGGCGTACCCCAGCGGGACCGAGAGCGCGGCGTACAGGAACGTGCGCCCGAGCGCGCCGTAGAACGTGGCGTCTTGGAGCAGGTCGCGGTAGTTCTGCAGTCCGATGAACTCGGCCTCGCCGAAGCCGCGGTAGTTCGTCAGGGAGTAAGACACCCCGAGGATTCCGGGCCAGGCGAAGAACAATGCGAACAGTGCCGCAGCACCGAT
>JBMDWZ010000074.1:0-2028 GCA_048594865.1 Beutenbergiaceae bacterium | reverse complement strand
CATCTCAACCTCGGTGGGTTATCAGGGTGGGTTCACCCCCTACCCCACGTATGAGGAGGTGTGTACCGGGCGGACCGGGCACACCGAGATCGTGCAGGTCGTGTTCGACCCCGACCGCATCGACCTGGAGCAGATCCTTGCCGCGTTCTGGGAGAACCACGACCCCACCCAAGGATTCCGTCAGGGCAACGACGTCGGAACCCAGTACCGCTCGGCGATCTACTGGACCGCACCGGAAGATGAGCAGGTGGTGCGCGCCTCCCGCGATGCGTTCAACGCCGTCGTCCATTCCCACGGATACGGCGACATCACCACCGAGCTGCGCAGCAGCGAGGACGCCGGCACGTTCTACTACGCCGAGGACTACCACCAGCAGTACTTGGACAAGAACCCGGCCGGCTACTGCAACCACGGACCGAACGGGATGACCTGCCCGATCGGGATTCAGCGCCAGGACCAGGTACCGAGCCAGGAGTCGGTGCTGGGCAGGGACTGACCCAGGCGCAAGGCCTCCCCACTCGCAGTGCGCTCAGCGCCGCCCGCAAACGCCTCGTGCACGGGCGGCGCTGCTCCGCGGTGGCGAACTCGGCCAACGGCTTGCTGGCGTACAGGTCGTCGCCGGCGTAGCGCGGAAACACGTGCAAGCGCAGGTCATCGGCGCGATCACCTCCGTAGGCCAAGGTGAGCCATGGGTCACCTTCGCAGTGCGATGCACCGCAGATCGGCACCAGCACCTGCTCTGATGTGATGTGATTACACGAGTCTCCCCACTCACTTCACGTCAACAGAGGTCCCATGAGCGGCAATATCACCTTCCGTCACAACGACACTGCGGTGTTGTCGATCACCTCGGTGGACGCCTCTGTGGTGAAAACCTCGCAGGAGTTTGACGAGCGGATCGGTGACTCCTTTGAGCGCAACGGGCTGCGCCCGGGAATGTTGACCAATTTGGCCGGGATTACCGAACGCCGCTGGTGGTCGCAGGACTATTCATTTGTCGACGGTGCGATCGAAGCCGGCCGCCTGGCGCTGGATGAGGCCGGCATCGAGCCGGGTCAGATCGGGCTGCTCGTAAACACCTCGGTGAGCCGCGAAAACCTGGAGCCCTCGGTCGCAGTGCACGTGCACCACGAACTGGGCCTGGCTACTAGTTGCCTCAACTTCGACCTCGCCAACGCCTGCCTCGGATTCGTCAACGGCATGCAGTTCGCGGCCACCATGATCGACGCCGGCCAAATCGATTACGCCCTCATCGTCGACGGCGAAGGCTCACGCGTCCCCCAGGAACGCACCTTGGAGCGACTCTCTGGGCCCGACGCCACCGCCGATGACCTACTGAATGAGTTCGCCACCCTGACCCTGGGCTCCGGGGCCGCCGCAATGGTCCTGGGCCGCGCGAGCGAGCACCCCAATGGCCACCAGGTCATCGGCGGCGCATCGCGTGCGGCCACCCAGCACCACGAACTGTGCGTGGGTGACTTCAACAAGATGAGCACCGACGCCCAGGGCCTGCTGGTCGCCGGAATGGAACTCGCCGGTGACCTGTGGAAGGACGCGGCCGCGGAGTTCGACTGGTCGCAGATGGACCGCTACATCGTGCACCAGGTCAGCCAGGTGCACACCACCAAAACTGCCGAGGCACTGAACATCGACCTCGACCGCATCCCACTGACCTTCCCCACCCTGGGCAACGTTGGCCCAGCGGCGGTGGCGATCACCCTCGCCAAGGAAAAGGACAAACTCTCCGCCGGCGACCGGGTGCTGATGATGGGCATCGGCTCCGGACTGAACATGACCTGCCTGGAGCTGCGCTGGTGAGTTCACCGGCGCCCGCACACACCCCGGTTCCCGCACTGCCGGGACTGGACCCCGCGCATTCGCGCTTCGTCCACACCAAAGACGCGCAGGGCGCCACCCACACCTGGCACGTGCTGGACAACGGGCCACAACTGGCGGCCCGCGGCGAGCAGATCATCGGCACTCTGCTGTGCAGCCATGGCAACCCCACCTGGTCCTACCTATGGCGCC
>JBMDWZ010000073.1:0-7327 GCA_048594865.1 Beutenbergiaceae bacterium | reverse complement strand
CGACTTCGAACCACCCGACTTCGAACCGCCGGACTTGGAGCCACCGGACTTGGAATTGCCGGACTTTGCTTCACCTGAAGCGTCCTCCGACTTTGCCTCACCTGAGCTGTCGCCAGACTGCGCCTCACCTGAGGTGTCCTCAGACTCCGCGTCACCTGACTTCTCACCAGATTTGCTATCGGAATCCGCACCAGCGACATCATCGCCGTCGGCCTGGGCTTGCGATCCGTCGTCGGTGTCGCTGTGCGCGTTCGCGGCAGCGGCCGCGATCGTGGCCAACGTGGCACGCACCTGGGCGCGCTGTTGCTCGTCTTCGGCGGGCCGCTGGTTCTTGTTGCCGCCCTTGGTTTCGGGGGCGTCGGTGTGCACGGTGTAGCCACGCCCGGCGCAGTGCTCGCAGTTCTCGCTGAACGCTTCAACCAGGCCCTGACCAATGCGCTTCCGGGTCATCTGGACCAGGCCAAGCGACGTCACCTCGGCGACTTGGTGCCTGGTGCGGTCCCGGCCCAGGCACTCGACCAAACGGCGCAGCACCAGGTCCCGGTTTGCTTCCAGCACCATGTCGATGAAGTCGATCACGATGATGCCGCCGACGTCACGCAGACGCAGTTGGCGCACGATCTCTTCGGCGGCTTCCAAGTTGTTTCGGGTGACCGTCTCTTCGAGCGTGCCACCGGATCCGGTGAACTTTCCGGTGTTGACGTCCACCACGGTCATCGCCTCGGTGCGGTCGATGATCAGCGAACCACCAGAGGGCAGCCACACCTTGCGGTCCAGCGCCTTGGCGATCTGTTCATCCACGCGCAACTCACCGAACAGGTCCTTAGGGCCGGTCCAGTGGTGCAGTTTCGCGCGCAGGTCGGGGGCAACGGCCTCGACGTACTCCGAGATCGTCTTCCACGCTTCATCACCCGCGATGGACAGGGTGGTGAAGTCTTCGTTGAAGACATCCCGGACCACCCGAAGTGCAAGCTGCGGCTCGCTCTTCAGCAGGGTCGGTGCGCTCACGGACTTGCGGGCGACCTTCTTCTCAATGTCTGCCCACTGCTTGGTGAGGCGCTCAACGTCTCGACGCAGTTCGGTTTCGCTCGCGCCTTCGGCAGCGGTCCGGACGATGACCCCCTGGCCCTGCGGCACGATCTCCTTGAGCAGCTTCTTCAAACGGTTGCGCTCGTTGTCCGGGAGCTTGCGCGAAATCCCGGTCATCGCACCGGAGGGCACCAACACCAGGTAGCGGCCAGCGAGGGTGATCTGTGAGGTCAGGCGGGCACCCTTGTGGCCCACCGGGTCCTTGGTGACCTGCACCAGCACCGAGTCGCCGGAAGACAATGCCTGCTCGATCCGGCGCGGCTGCCCTTCCAGCCCCGCAGCGTCCCAATTCACCTCACCGGCGTACAGGACAGCGTTGCGGCCCTTACCGATGTCGATGAACGCGGCCTCCATCGACGGCAACACGTTCTGCACCCGACCGAGGTGCACGTTCCCGACCATCGAGGTCTGGGTCTTGCGCGCCACGTAGTGCTCCACAAGCACGTCATCTTCGAGCACGGCAACCTGGGTGCGACCGCCCTCTTCGCGCACCACCATGTCGCGTTTGACCGACTCGCGCCGGGCCAAGAATTCGGCCTCGGTGATGGTGGAGCGACGGCGGGAGGAGTCCCGCCCTTCGCGCCGACGCTGCCGCTTGGCCTCCAGGCGGGTGGAGCCCTTCAGTGCGGTGACTTCATCGCGCCCGGACTCTCCCGAGCCGCGTGAGCCGCGGCTCCGGCGGCGACGACGACGGCGTGACCCGGAGGAATCTGAACCGTCATCACCTGCGTCGGGACCGTCGGAGTCCTCGCCCGAGTCCTCGGACTTGTCTTTGGAGCTCTTGTCCTTGCCGCCCCTGCCCTGGTCGCTCTTGCCCTGGTCGGACTTGCTTCGATCTGAGTTCTTGGAACCCTTGGATCCGGAGTCCGACGACGACCCGGTGTCGTTACCGCCGTCGTCGTCGCTACCGGCGTCCTTGTTCTGTCCGCCTTGACCCCGGGACTCAGCGTTCTCGTTTCCCGAGTCACTCTGCCCATCGGAGTCGTCTTTACCGCCCTGGGAGTCGGAGTCGCCGCCTTGGCCGCGGCGGCGTCCACGCCCACCGCGCCGACGGCGTCGACGCTTTCCGCCTTGGCCATCGCCGGAGTCCTCATCGGAACCAGCAGCACCCTCGGAGTTCGACGATGCGTTGGCATCCTCGTCCTCGCCGGACTGCGAGCCGTCAGACTGCCCGTTCTTGCCTCGGCGGTTGTTTTTCGCCGAATCCGAGGAGTTGCTGCCGCGATTACGGCCCGACCCGCGCCCGCGGGAGGAGCCCGAGTCACCCGACTCTGAGTTGTTGGACCCTGAGTTGTTGGACCCTGAGTTGTCGGACCCTGAATCGCCAGAGTCGGAGTCAGGTGACCCTGAGTCGTGGGTAGCTGAATCCTCGGGCGCCACCGGTGGACCAGCGGCGGCACCGGCGCGGCGTGACTTGCGGCCACGTCCCGATTCGGGTGCCTGGAACAACAGCGCGGTCGCAGCCAGACGCGGCGACTCATCGCCATCGTCGTCGCTGGCGTCATCATTCGCGGTTTCCGACTGGTCCGACCCAGACGGGTCGCTACCAGCAGCGCTCTTCGAGCGCTCGGGGACCTGCAGATCGAGGTCGGCGTGGTACTGCGGCAACGGTGCGCTCACCGACTGGGCAGGGTCGACGCCAAGTTCGGCGAACACGTCCAGTGCGGCCGAACGACCGCCGGAGTCCGAGACCGACTCGCCAAGACCGGCGTCGGCGTCGGCTTCGGCGTCGTCTTGATCCTCGTCGGCCTGTTCGCCCTCAGCCTCAGCAGCGTCGTCCTGAGCGGTGTCGCCGCCGCTTGCTTGCGGGTTTTGCGCCGTAGCGGCATCCTGCGCCGCGGCGTCGCCACCGTGCTCGGCTTCGTGCTCCTGCTCGGCGGCCTGCGCGCTTTGCTCCAGGGCCTGCGCCTCGGTTGGGCTCGCGACCGGGCGGGTCGCGCGGCGCGAACCTCGTCGTCGACCGCTCGCGACCGGGGTGTGGGATTCGCCGGTGTCGTTGTTGGTAGGTGTTGCGTCGGTGGGCTGATCGCTCACTGGATACGCTCCGGCCCCTGCGCCGCCCATCGGCACTGGGGCTTTCTAGGGGTACTGGCCGTGGCCGGCACCTGTTGTCAAAAGTCTGTCGGTTTCCGATCTCCGTCGCGATCTCTCGCGGTCGGACTCGAGCAACGTCACCTGCGCCCTGGGGCACATGCCGGGTGGTCGGCCCGGGCACCGCGCCTAGCCCGTAGGCGGCGCGTTATGCCAAAACCCCAACTACCTATGCTGATGTCGTTGGGCACCGAGCTCGGGTTGGGTCCCGCGCTCTGGTACCAAGGCGAGTATGGCACACCTAGATGCAGGTAGCGGGGATGCAGGTTGCCCTCCAGGGCCCTGCGAGCAGCCCTCGCACGGCCCACGCCGATGGGCACACCAGAGTCGGAATACCTTGCAGAGCCTGGTGCGTTACCACTGCATGAGTCTCACAACAGACGCACAACGCCAGGATTTCCTAGCCCAAACGCACGTCGGCGTGTTCGCCATTGAGCGCCCCGGCCGCATCCCGTTGATGGCGCCGATCTGGTATCACTACACTCCCGGCGGGGTCATCCAAATCTGGACCTCCAAGGATGCCTACAAGACCAAGGCGATCACCGCCGCGGGCGAGTTTGCATTCCTCGTTCAGGATGAAAAGCCACCATATGAGTGGGTGCGAGCCGAAGGTCCGGTCACCAACATCCGCCCGGCAACGCCCGATGATGTTCGCACGATCGCATCGCGCTACCTCGATGAGGCGGGCGTAGCCACGTATGTCGGCTACAACGACCCGGAGAAGAACATCATTATTGAAATGCAGCCCACCCGGTTCGCGAGCTTGGTCGAGTAGCAGGCGGCGGAACTCCCGCGGCGCACTATTCAGCCTTCGGGCTCATCGGCCATCGGGGTCCTCAGCCTTTGGGCTCATCGGTGGAGTCGCGCACCTGCAAGTCCACTGGAACCACCACGGACGGTCCGGACTCCATGAGCAGATCCACCGCGGTGGCGCCCATCTCCTTCGCGGCCATCCGTACCGTGGTCAGCGCCGGAGACAGTTGGCGAGCGATCGGCACGTCGTCGAATCCGACCACCGACATATCCGACGGCACCCGGATACCTCGCGCACCAAGCCGCGCCAGAATGCCGATGGCGAGCTGGTCGTTGAACGCCAGCACCGCACTCACCCCTTCGGCAACCGCCTCATCGGCCGCAGCCAGCCCACCGCTGTGCCCTGGGCGGTAAGAGCCCAAGTCCACCACCTGCACTCCGGAGTCATCGCGCCGCCAGGCGCCGCGGCGCTGCACGTCTGACCATGCGGCACTGGGTCCCCCCGCGTACCCAATCCGGCGGTGCCCAAGGTTGCGCAGGTGCCGCAGCGCTTGGGCCACACCGTCAGCGTTATCGGGGACGACGCTGGTGATGTCCCCACCGATCAAGCTCGCGGGCACATCGCGGTTAATGAGGACGAGGCGAACCTTCGTAGACAGCGCTCGCAGGTAGTCGTCGTCCACCCGCGGAGATGCGAGGATCAGCCGGTCGGCGCCGACGGAGAGTTGGCTGAGGACCGCGCGTTCGGTGTCGATGAGCTCATCGGTGTCGGCGATGATCGCCGACATCCCCCTGGCCCGCACCCGCTGCTGCATGCCCTTGGCTACCGAGGCGTAGAACGGGTTCTCCAGATCCGGCAGCACCAAGCCGATCGACTGCCCCTGTCCGGTGACCAGTTGGCGGGCCGCCCGGTTCGGGACGTAATGCAACTCCTCGGCCACCTGTTGCACCCGCTGCCGGGTGGACACCGCCACCACCCGAGACCCGGCTAGCGCCCTGGACACCGTGGCTATCGACACCCCGCTCGCGCGCGCCACGTCATGGATCGTCGTCGACATATCTGCCCCCTCTCGCAAACGTTTACCAAACTGTTGTTGCCCATATCTTCACCGTGCTACGGTCGGCAGTCAAGACAAAGTGTAAACGTTTGCGAACCGGAGTCAACGATGTCGACCGAATTACTGAACAGCCTCGGCGCTGCCCGCCTTGTCCCCGTCGTCGTCCTCGACGATGCCGCTGACGCCGACCCGCTCGCCCAGGCCCTAGTGGCCGGCGGACTACCCGTCGCCGAGGTCACCTTCCGCACCGAGGCCGCCGAAGACGCCATTAAGGCGATGGCCAAGCGCGATGACATTCTGGTTGGCGCCGGCACTGTGCTGACGCCCGCGCAGGTCGACTCCGCCGTGGACGCCGGCGCCAAGTACATCGTCTCCCCTGGCTTTCACGCCCCCGTGGTGGAACGCGCCCAGGAACGCGGAGTACTCGCGCTTCCCGGGACTGTGACCGCCTCGGAGGTCCAATGGGCCATCGCCGCCGGGCTACGGGCCGTGAAGTTCTTCCCCGCCCAAACCTCCGGAGGTGCGCCAGCGATCAAGGCCCTGTCGGCCCCGTTCGCCGACGTCTCCTTCGTGCCGACCGGCGGCATCTCCCCCAGCAACCTCGATGAGTACCTCGCCGTCCCCAGCGTGCTAGCGGTCGGTGGCTCCTGGATGGTTCCCAGGAACAAGATCGCCGACGGCGCATTCGACGAGATCGTCGCCCTCACCTCACAAGCGGTCGCTCTGGCAAAGGGCTGACCCACCGCCCCTGCTGACCCTCACCCCAACACGAAAGACCCGAGCATGCCTCTAAACATTCGCCCAGCTTCCGAGACCCGCTACGACGTCGTATCCCTGGGTGAGGTGATGCTGCGAATGGATCCGGGCGAGGGTCGCATCCGCACCACCCGCGAATTCCGCGTGTGGGAAGGCGGCGGGGAGTACAACGTCTCACGTGGGCTGCGCAGGGCCTTTGGGCTGCGCGCCGCCATCCTCACCGCCCTTGCGGACAACGAGGTAGGCCGACTGGTTGAGGACATGATTCTCACCGGCGGTGTGGACCCCAGCTTCATCCACTGGCGCGACTTCGACGGGTTGGGCCGCGAGGTTCGCAACGGCCTGAACTTCACCGAGCGCGGTTTCGGGGTTCGCGGAGCTGTCGGCGTCTCCGACCGCGGCCACACCGCCGCCAGCCAGTTGAAGCCCGGCGATATCGACTTCGAGCACATTTTCGGCGAACTCGGCGTTCGCTGGCTGCACACCGGCGGGATCTTCGCCGCCCTCTCGGAGTCGGCCGCGGAGGTCGTCATCGAGGCCGTCACGGTGGCCAAGAAGCACGGGACCGTCATTTCCTATGACCTGAACTACCGTCCGAGCTTGTGGCAGTCCATTGGGGGCGTGGCCAAGGCGCAGGAGGTAAACAAGGCGATCGCGCCGCACATCGACGTGATGATCGGCAACGAAGAAGACTTCACCGCCTCCTTGGGCTTTGAGGTCGAAGGCGTGGACGAGAACCTCTCGGATCTGGACATCGAAAGCTTCAAGTCGATGATCGCCACCGCGTCGGCCCAGTACCCGAACTTCCAGGTCATTGGAAACACGCTGCGCACCGTGCACTCGGCCTCGGACAACGACTGGGGCGCGATCGCCTGGTCCAAGGATGAGGGCTTCGCGCAGGCCACCCACCGTCCGCACCTGGAGATCATGGATCGCGTAGGCGGCGGAGACTCCTTCGCCTCGGGCCTGATCTACGGACTCATCACCGGCCAGCCACTGAGCACGGCCGTGGAATACGGCGCCGCACACGGCGCACTGGCGATGACCACGCCAGGTGACACCACCATGGTGACCAAGGATCAGGTGCTCAAGCTCGCTGGCGGCGGCAGCGCGCGGGTAGACCGCTAATCCCCCGGGGCACCGCGCCGCAGCGGTTAAGGTAGCGCGGTGCCTGTACTAAAGACCGCCTACTCCGCTGCGCGCGGGGCAATGATCGGCGTTGCGGAGATCCTGCCCGGAATCAGCGGCGGCACGATCGCCCTGGTGACCGGGGTGTACGAAACGATCATCACCTCCGCCGGACATTTCCTGTCCGGGGTGCGGGCGCTGCTCACCGACCGCGACCGCGCTAAAGCCGAGTTCGCGCGGGTGAACTGGCTCGTGATGCTGAGTTTGGCTGCGGGCATGCTCCCGGCGCTGCTGCTAGCGGCACGGTTCATTGCGCCCTTGGTCGATGACCACCCGGTACCGATGTACGGCGCCTTCTTGGGCATGACGGCGATGGCGATCATCGTGCCGATCACGATGAAGGGCACCCGCTGGTCTGCGCCGCAGGTGATCGCCGCGTTGGTGGTGGCCGC
>JBMDWZ010000072.1:0-7820 GCA_048594865.1 Beutenbergiaceae bacterium | reverse complement strand
ACGCCGATGGAGGAGATGTGCGTGTTGGACATCTCCTCTACCGCCAGCACGTAACGCTGTGCGTTGATCGGCAGGTCTTCAAAGGTGCGCACACCGGAGATGTCTTCCCACCACCCGTCGAGCTCTTCATAGATCGGCGTGGCCTTCGCGAAAGCGGACTGGTCGACCGGCATCTCGTCGTGCCGGGTCCCGTCCACGTCGTATGCGACGCACACCGGCACCTTCTCGAACCCGGTCAACACATCCAGCTTGGTCAGCACCAGGTCGGTCAGCCCGTTAACTCGCCCGGAGTACCGCGCGATCACGGCGTCGTACCAGCCGCAGCGCCGCGGGCGGCCCGTGGTGACCCCGAACTCACCGCCGGTCTTGCGCAAGTACTCGCCGTCGTCGTCGAACAACTCGGTGGGGAAGGGTCCTTCTCCCACCCGCGTGGTGTAGGCCTTGATGACGCCCACGATCCGGTCGATGCGGTTGGGCCCGATGCCCGAACCGGTCGCCGCCCCACCGGCGGTAGCCGAGGAGGAGGTGACGAACGGGTAGGTGCCGTGATCGACGTCGAGCATGGTCGCCTGACCGGCTTCGTAGACCACGTTCTTGCCCTCATCCAGCGCCCGGTTCAGCAGCAGCGAGGTGTCGGTGACCATCGGGCGGATGCCGTCGGCGTAACCGAGCAGTTCATCCACCACGGCGTCGATTTCCACGGCCCGGCGGTTGTAGACCTTGACCAGGATCTGGTTCTTCAGGTCCAGGGCGCCCTCGACCTTGTCCCGCAGCACCTGGGCATCGAACAGGTCGGAGATCCGGATCCCCACCCGGCTCATCTTGTCCGCATACGTGGGGCCGATCCCGCGGCCGGTGGTGCCGATCTGACGCTTGCCCAGGAACCGTTCGGTGACCTTATCCAGGGTCCGGTTGTAGGACGGCAGCACGTGCGCGGCGGAGGAGATCACCAGACGTGAAGTGTCCACACCGCGGGAGTTCAAGCCCTCGAGCTCATGGAACAGAGCCTCGGGGTCCACGACCACGCCATTGGCAATCACCGGCGTGCAGCCCGGGGACAGAATCCCCGAAGGCAGCAGGTGCAGCGCGTACTTCTCATCGCCAACAACCACGGTGTGCCCGGCGTTGTTACCGCCGTTGAACTTCACCACGTAGTCCACTCGGGATCCGAGCTGGTCGGTCGCCTTCCCCTTGCCCTCATCGCCCCATTGGGCTCCGAGCACCACTACAGCAGGCATGAAACAGTCCTTAATCTATTGTCCGCGGCCCCAAAACGGGACAGCAGCAGGCTAGCGGTTGAGCAGGTTTTCCGCGTCTGGATCGGAGTCCAGGGCAAAGCTGCGGCAACGCTGCGCTTCGTCGGTTTCACCGATTTCTTCGGCGGCTTGGGCCAATGCCAGCAGCGCCAACAGGAAACCCTGATTCGGTTCGTGGGACGCCGGAATCGGCCCGTGACCTCGCCAGCCGGCGCGGCGCAGCGCGTCCAAACCACGGTGGTAACCGGTGCGAGCGTAGGCGTAAGCGGCGACCGGCTGTTGGGCATCCAGGGCATCCTGGGCCAAGACCGCCCAGGCGAAACTGGAGGCTGGCAGCTTCGCGGCCACGTCGGTCGGTGATGTCCCGACGGCGATGTCCGCCCGGGCAGCGACGTCCGGGTGGTCCGGTGGCAGGTAGGTAGGTTCTGGTCCGCCTAGGAGATTCTCACGCATAGCCACCATCCTCCCACCATCGGGCCCAGCTTCGCGCCTCGCCGACGGGCCGGGATGCATCACCCCCTCGCTCGTTTTATCCTAAAGAGCATGGAGTCACCGACCGTGAGTGTCACGGTCACCGGCGGCGCCTCGAAAGGCACAGCACAAACCGCACTGGTGACAGTGACCGGAGATTTCGACCTGTACGTCCGCGAGCAGGCGCAGGCAGCGATCCTGCGTGTCGACGGCCTGTCGCTCGATGAGGTCATCGTTGACTTGAGCGAGCTCGGGTATATGGATTCCACGGGCGTATCGATGTTGCTCACGATCGCTCATCGGCTGCGTCGGCGCGGTGGCCGGATCCGGCTGCGGGGCGCCTCCCCCGAGGCGATCTTTCTGCTGGACGTGCGCGGCGGCATGGACCTGTTCGACTCCGAGAACTCCGGGTTCTCCTACGGCAAGGGGCGAAGCGTCACGGCCTAGTCAGCGCTTGATGACGCCGTTCACATCTACCGCTCGCGGCGCGGGTAGTCACCGCCCGCGGCGCACCGCGCCGAGGTCAGCGGCCAGGTTCTCATCGATCCTCGCCCACACGACCTTGCCCGCACCCGAGGGCCGCCAACCCCAGTCCGCAAGCCTGGCCACGATGTGCATGCCGTAGCCACCCACTCGCGAGGGGTGCATCTCCGCGGGGGTTGGTGGCATCGGGTTGTCGTCCTCCACCTCCACGCGGATGCCCTCGCCGGTGTCCACCAGGCTCAGGCCCACGGTCCCCCAGGCGTGCATGACGGCGTTGGCCACCAGTTCGGAGACCACGATCTCCACCGCGCTGGAGGACGCCACCTCCCAAGACCGGCTGGTCGCCGAGGCTGCGCGCCTGGCGAGTCGCACCGACTCCTTGGCCGCCGGGAATTTCCAATGCCGGCGCCGGGTGCTGCCAACGTTTCCGGCGCTGGGTTCTGGAACGCGGGTGACGACGACGGCGACGTCATCTTCCGGAGATTCGGCAAGTTCGCGAAGGAGCAGTTCGCCGACGCTTGCGGCATCGGTCGGGTCCAGGCCGGTGAGCACCTTTTGGAGTTCGTCCAGGCCTCTGGGCGTGGGGCGATCCCTACGTTCGATCAGGCCATCGGTGTACATCACCAGAACATCGCCGGGCTGCAACCGCTCCACGGCCGTCTGACGCTCCACCGCGCCGAAGCCGATGAGGTGCCCACCGGCGCCGTCGAGTTGCCGCACCTCGCCACCCCGAACCAGGAGTCCGGGCAGGTGGCCGGCGCGGCTGTACCGCAGTTCCCAGGAGGGCGACTGATCCTCGCTCTGGGTCAGGGTGGCGTAGATCAGGGAGGCGACCTTGCCCATCCGCATCGAATCCACGATCCGGTCCACTCGAGTGAGCACTTCATCGGGTTCATGCAGGTCCGCAGCAAACGCCCGCACCACCGAACGCAGTTGGCCCATGGCGGCCGCGGCTTCGATGTCGTGGCCGGTAACGTCGCCGACCACCAGGGCGATCACGTCTTCCTCGAGCCGGACCACGTCATACCAGTCCCCGCCGACTTGGGCGTGGGTGGAACTGGGCGCGTAATAGGTCCACACGTCCAGGGAGTCGATCTGGTCCAGCTCTGGCAGCATCGCCCGCTGCAGCGCTTCGACCATGGTGTGCTCACCGAAGTGCAGGTGCGCGTTTTCCAGGGCCATCCCCACCCGCCGGGCGCACAGTTCCACGATCGTTTGGCGTTCGTCTTCGCCGCCGATATGGAGGTCCAGGGGCACCAACGCCATCAGGCCCAGCGCACGGCCGCGGCCCATCAGCGGAAGCACTTGCACGTGCCCGGCCAATTGCACCTCACCGGCGTCCTGGCGGATCAGTTCGATGAGCTGAGCGGTCTGACTGCCGTGCACCTGGGTCGCGTCCAGGTCGAGTTTGACGCTGGAGATCGCGCGGCCCGCCAGCAGGCCGGCTACCGGGTCTTGGTCTTGCGGCACATTCGGGGCCCGGTCGGGGTTGGTTCGCCGGACCCTGACGTGCTCGTTGATGTCATCGGCAAGGTGCAAGACGCCGTCGTCCACCAGGAACCAGCACCACATTCCCAGGCGACGCTTAAGGATCCGGGCGATCGCTTCCAGAGCCTTGGGTTCGTCAAAATCGGCGAGAATCTCCGAGATCCGCATGACCAGTTCCAGGGCCCGCCGCGGGCTGGAGGGGTCGGCGCCGTCGTCGAGGTCGAGTTCGACCGTACGCTCGGCGGCGATCAGCCGGAACGGTTTGCCGTTCTCGGGGTGCAGCCGGACCGTGATCGACACCGGTACGTCGAGGATCTCTGCGGTGGCGGTGCGGATCGACAGGGTCGTCAGTACCGGGGCCGAATCGGTGGATTGGTAAAGCTCGGCAACCAGGGGGCGGTGCTCGGCGGCCAGCAGCGCCGGACCGTACTCCCGCGCTTGGGCCAGGGTGTAGCCGGTGCGCTTGGTGAAGGCGTCGTTGACCCACACGGGCATGAAGTCGTGCCCGTCCCAGTCCCACACTCCCACCGCCTGGGAGCCCTCCACGAGGGCGGCGGTGGCGTCCTGTTGGGCTGAAGAAGCCAGGTTCTGCTCGGGCTCGACTGTCATCCTTCTCCTTGGCCGAATAGACATCTGGAGCCACCCCCCGCCAATGCGAAAGGTGGCTCCAGATCGTCAGTCACTGGTGGTCAGGACAGCTTCTTTCCTGCCGACCGCAGCCACTCGCAAGCTTCGACGATGCGCGCGGCCATGCCGGCCTCGGCCAGCTTGCCCCAGGCGCGCGGGTCGTAGGCCTTCTTGTTTCCGACTTCGCCATCGACCTTCAGCACGCCGTCGTAGTTGCTGAAGATGTGGCCAACAACGGGGCGGGTGAAGGCGTACTGGGTGTCGGTGTCGATGTTCATCTTGATGGTGCCGTTGTCCACCGCGGTGGCAACCTCTTCGGCGGTGGAGCCGGAGCCACCGTGGAACACCAGGTCAAACGGCATGTCCTTGCCGACCTCGGCGCCAACAGCGGTCTGAATTTCACCGAGGATCTCCGGACGCAGCTTCACCGCACCGGGCTTGTACACACCGTGCACGTTTCCGAAGGTGAGCGCGGTGAGGTAGCGGCCCTTTTCGCCGGTACCCAGCGCCCGCACGGTGGCCAGACCGTCTTCGACGGTGGTGTACAGCTTGTCGTTGATCTCGTGAGCGACGCCGTCTTCCTCGCCGCCGACCACGCCGACCTCGATCTCCAGGATCGTGCGGGCTGCCACGGACTTCTCCAGCAGCTCCTCGGCGATCTTGAGGTTCTCATCCAGCGGCACGGCCGAGCCGTCCCACATGTGGGACTGGAAGGAGGGCAGTCCACCGTCTGCGACCTGCTTGGCCTCGATGTCCAGCAGCGGGCGAACCCAGGAGTCCAGGTTGTCCTTGGAGCAGTGGTCGGTGTGCAGCGCGATGGTCACGTCGTAGTTCTTGGCGACCTCGTGGGCGTAGGCGGCCATCGCCAGCGACCCGGCAACCCGGTCCTTGACGGTGGAGCCAGAGGCGTACTCGGCGCCGCCGACGGACACTTGGATGATGCCGTCACTCTCAGCCTCCGCGAAGCCCTGCAGGGCCGCGGTCAGGGTCTGGGAGGAGGTGACGTTCACCGCCGGATACGCAAACGATCCGGCCTTCGCGCGGTCGATCATCTCTGCGTATACCTCGGGGGTGGCGATACCCATGAATCTCTCCTGTTCTCAACTTGTTGATAGTGCGTGCAAAGCGCCCGATAGGCGCTGGTCAGTGACTGCCCGCAAGCAGTGCCTGCTTGTAGTGTTCCACGAATCGCTACCCGTGCATCCCCATGTCTCAGATGCGGTCGGTTGCGGTGGTGATGGACGACGATGGCGGAGCCGGCTGGGCAGCAGCATGCTGAGTGGCCCAGTGGTACATCGCGATGGCCGCGGCGGCGCCGGCGTTGATGGACCGAGTTGAGCCGTACTGGGTGATGTGCACAATCTCTTTGGCGGCGGCCCGAGCTTCTTCGCTCAAGCCCTCCTGCTCCGAACCGAACAGCAGCACGCAGTCTTGGGGTAGTTGGTGGTGTTCGATCGGGATGGAGCCGGGCACGTTGTCCACACCGATGATCGGCAGGTCGTGCGCACCGGCCCATTGCACCAGGGTCTGAACATCGCCGTGATGGTGCAGGTGCTGGTAGCGGTCGGTGACCATCGCTCCGCGACGGTTCCATCGCCGTCGGCCCACGATGTGTACCGCGGCCACCGCGAAGGCATTCGCGGTGCGCACCACCGAGCCGATGTTGAAGTCTCGGCCCCAGTTCTCGATCGCCACGTGCACCGGGTGCCGGCGGGCGTCGATATCGGCGCGGATCGCCTCCAGGCGCCAGTAGCGGTAGCCGTCGGTGACGTTGCGGCGATCGCCATCCGCCAGGAGTTCGGGATCGTAGCGCGGGTCATCGGGCCACTGCTCGCGCCCGCCGGGCCACGGGCCCACTCCGACGTCGGCGCCCTGGTCCAGTTCGGCATCCACCGCGGCCTCAGCGCGCTGACTCGACTCATTCACGCCTTCAGTATCCCTTGTTCTAGGCTGCTGGTTAGAACGCCAGCGCATCCCATCGGAGGGCCGAACTCGTGACACACACCGTTTCCAATTGGTTGACCGACATGGACGGCGTTTTGGTTCACGAGGAGCACGCGTTGCCCGGTGCGCCGGAGTTCATCGCGCGCCTGCGGGAGAAGGGGATCCCCTTTCAGATCCTCACCAACAACTCCATCTACACCCCGCGTGACCTCGCGGCTCGGCTGACGTCGTCGGGCATTGAGGTCGATGAAAACGACATTTGGACCTCGGCGCTTGCGACCGCGGAATTCCTGGCAACGCAGGCGCCGGGCGGGAGCGCGTACGTGATCGGTGAGGCCGGAATGACCACGGCGCTGTATGAGCAGGGGTACACGCTGACCGGGAACACCCCAGATTTCGTGGTGCTTGGTGAGACTCGGACGTATTCGTTTTCCTCCATCAGCCGGGCGATTCAACTGATCAGCCAGGGCGCTCGGTTCATCGCGACCAACCCCGACGTCACCGGGCCGTCCAAGGAGGGGCCGCTGCCGGCGACCGGGTCGGTGGCTGCGATGATCACCGCAGCCACGGGCCGCGAGCCCTACTTTGTTGGCAAACCGAACCCGGTGATGATCCGGACCGCGCTGAACCGGATCGATGCGCACTCGGAGCAGACCGCGATGATCGGGGACCGGATGGACACCGACATCGTCGCGGGGATGGAGGCCGGGCTTCGCACGCACCTGGTGATGACCGGGTCCACGCGCCCGGAGGACATTGAGAAGTTCCCGTACCGGCCGAGCGAGATTCATGACGGGATCGCCGACCTCCTGGAGCTCGTTTAGGCGCTCGCGGCTCCAATTCGCGGGGTGTTCACTCGCTGCCCATGGACGATGTCGGTGGGTGGTGGGACGCTGCCATGGATGCGGCAAGGGGCCGCATTGCAGGCGGCGCCGGGCCGCCAATTCCTAGGAGGCAACGATGGCCCACGGAGATATCACCCACGTCGAGATTCCGGTTGCGGACAAGGCCGCCGCGACGGCGTTCTACGGCGAAGTGTTCGGTTGGCAGATCGACACCATGGAAGGTTTTGAGGAGTACCCGATGTGGCGTTCGCCCAACGGCGTCTCCGGCGGGGGTCTGACGTCGCCGGGTGAGGCGTTCGGGCAGCCGCTGTCCTATGTGGAGGTGGACTCCATCGATGACACGTTGGCCAAGGTCCAGAGCTTGGGCGGGTCGGTCAAGGTACCGAAGATGGAGATCGATCCGACCAGTTGGTCGGCGGTGTTTGAAGACGCCGACGGTAACGCGATCGGACTCTTTGAGGGCTCGGTCGGCGCCGAGGAGTAAGGCACGGCGAAAGGTCGGGCGCGGGGGCCGGGCGCGGCGAAGGGTCGGGCCGCAAGAAACCAAAAGCCCCCACCGGAGCACCAGCTGACGTGGTGACCGGTGGGGGCCGGGTGGCTGACTCGATCAGCCCTGGTTTGGTGGCGGCGGGGGCGGGTAGTTGCCACCGTCCTGGTGGCCTTGCTGCGGGGGCTGGCCCTGGTGACCTTGCTGCGGGGGCTGGCC
>JBMDWZ010000071.1:0-1871 GCA_048594865.1 Beutenbergiaceae bacterium | reverse complement strand
ACGCCACCAGCGGTTCCCACTACCGCCAGGGCCGTCATGTGCCGGCCTCCTGGTTGGCGGCCTCCACCTGCGCGGGATCGGGCGGCGGGGTGTGAGCCGTCTGGACAATGTGCGGACGCTCGCCACGGCGCAGGTACCGGCCCCGTCCGGGAGCAAAGCGTTCGGGATATACCCGGGGCATGACCTGCCCCTCGGACCGTTCGCCGGACATCATCAGGACCGAGCCACCAGTATCGCGAAGTACCTGCAGGGTGGTCTCGTACATGGCACGGCTGGCACCGGCAACGGGTCTGGTCAAAATGATGTGCAGGTCCAAGTCCCGAGCACTGGGCAGGTGCTCCATCAGCGGGCCCAGGGGGTTGGAGCCGCCGGCGCCGACGATGTCGTAATCGTCCACGAGCAACACGATCCGGGGCGCCCGGGCCCGCAGCGAGGGTTCCATCGTGGGGCGTTTGGCGATCTCACCGGCGATCGTGGTGCACAGTCCGCGGGCCTGGTTGGCGTTGCGGGCGTGCGCGGCCAGGTAGTCCTTTTCGATGATGTCCGGGACGTGGCCGCGGGTGTCGATCACCGCGATCGCGAGTTCCTCGTGGGTGAAGCGTTCCATCAGCCCCACCGCGATCGTGCGAAGCAGCGTGGACTTGCCGCACTTGCTGTCCCCGAACACCAGCAGGTGCTGGTCCTCGCCGGAGAAGTCCCACAGGGCGGTCTCCATGGAGTCTTGACGCAGCCCAATCGGTACCGCGTCGGGTTCGTCGTAAGCCTTGGGCAGCTCGGCGGGGTCCAGCTCGTGAGGCAGCAGCCGGATCGGCGCCGCGGCCGGGCCGGACCAGGACTCGGAGGTGCGGGCGGTGAGTTCCTCTAGCGCCTCGGCCACTTCCTCATCGCTAACCACATCGAGCACCGGGAGCGCCACGTGACCCATCTTCTTGTCATCGAGCAGCACCCGCCCGGGGGTATCAGCGGAGAGCAACGCCGAGAGTTTGCGGTCGATGCTGGAGTCGCTCGGGTCGTTCAGGCGCAGCTCGATTTTGGTCCCGAATAGCGACTGGTGGGCCATCCGCAACTCGTTGAACCGGGTGAGTCCCAACACCAGGTGGATGCCGAAGTTCGAGGCCCGCATCATGAGGTCCACGAACGGGTCTTCCAGTTCTTCGAAGTCCTGGCGGATCGCCCCATACCCATCGACTAGCAGCACGATATCTGCGGCGGGCAGTTCGGGGATCTTGTTGGCCGCGTGCATGATGCGCAACTGCGCCATCGAGTCGATGCCCCGATCGCGGAAGACGCCCTCGCGGTGGTTGAGCATCCCGGCGAGCTCTTCCAGCAGCCGCCGCAGCCGGTCCCGGTTGGATCGGGTGGCCACGCCACCCACGTGCGGGAAGCCTTCGATGCGCTGCAGGCCCCCGGTGGTCAGGTCCATTCCGTAGATGGCCACCTGCCGGGGCGTGTAGGTCAGCGACAGCGACGCGGCGATGGTGCGCAAAATGGTGCTGCGCCCGGTCTGCGGGGCGCCGGTGACGGTGATGTGGCCACCTGTTCTGGTGAGGTCCAGCATCCACGGGTCTTGCTTCTGGTGTTCGGGATCATCGACCAAGCCCATGGCGATCCTCAGCCCGTGACCTTCACCCGCGCCACGGTCGATGACGCTACCCAGGCCCAGCCGCTCCGGCAGGGGTGGCAACCACACCGGGCGCACCGAATCGGCGGCGTCCCGGGTGCCCTCCACTGCGGCCTCCACCAGGGTGAGGGAGGTGTCGGCACGCGCCAGTGGTGCCAGGTCGGGGCTGGAGGCATCGGTGCCCTGCCGGATCCCGTTGAAGGTGGGAAGCAGCATCGGCTTGGGGGAGACGCGCTGGTCGCCTTCGGGC
>JBMDWZ010000070.1:0-4113 GCA_048594865.1 Beutenbergiaceae bacterium | reverse complement strand
CTGGTACTCCCTGGTGGAGTGGAACGGGTTCGACGCCAACCGCCGGTTCGTGGGCCTGGAGAACTACGAACGGGTGCTGGCTGACCCGATGTTCTGGTCATCGGTGCGGATCACGCTGGTGTTCATGCTGATCGTGGCGCCGCTGCGGATCTTCGGGGCGTTCCTCCTGGCGATGGTGTTGAACTCGCCGAAGATGCCGTTCGTTGGCTTCTTCCGCACCGCCTACTTCATCCCGGTGGTCACCACCACCGCCATCGTCGGTGTGGTGATGCGGTTCATCCTGGACCCGGCCAGCGGGCCGATCGCCACCGTGGCCCAATGGTTTGGGGCCAGGTCCTTCGACCAGCTCGGATCCTCCTCCACCGCGCTGATCACCGCCGGAGAGGTGTACGTGTGGAAGTTCTTCGGGATCACGATGATCTATTGGCTCGCCGCGCTGCAAACCATCCCGCGGGAACTGTACGAGGCAGCCCGGATCGACGGCGCTGGCGTCTTCAGCCTCTTCCGGCACATCACCCTGCCATTGCTGATCCCATTCCTGCTGATCATCTCGGTGCTGACAGTCGAAGACACGTTCCACGCCTTTGACCTGATGCAGACGATGACCGCCGGTGGCCCGTTCTTCTCCACCGAGATCATCGAGATCTACATCTATCGGTGGGCCTTTGCGGCCTCGATCCCGCAGCTCGGGTTCGCCTCGGCAGCCGCGGTGCTGTTCGGCCTACTGGTGCTGCTCGTGGTGATCGCCCAGGTCTGGGCCACCGTGGTGTCACGACGAATGCGAGCACGAGTATGAGCGCAACAAGCACGCAAGAGAAGCAGGCGCAAGAGTCCGTCACCACACCGCGCCGCTCCGGTGGCGCCGTATCGGATCGACCCAGGCTCCGCCGTCGTCTGCCATGGATTGCACTGGCTCTGTTCTTGGCCGGACTGGCCGTGTTGTGGATCTACCCGTTCCTGTGGATGCTCTCGGCTTCGCTGAAGACGTCGGCGGAAATGTTCGCCGGCGGGTTAAGCCTCATCCCCGAGAACCTGGTCTTTGAGAACTACTCCCGGGCTTGGACCGCGGGAAACTTCCGGATGTACCTGCTGAACACGGTGATCGTGACGTTCACCGTGACCGCGATGGTCATCATTCGGTGCGCACTGGCCGGGTACGTGCTCGGGCGATACAAGTTCCCCGGGTCCCGGCTGATCATCGTGATCCTGATCGCGACCCTGTTCGTCCCCACCGGGTACACGATCATCCCCGTTGTTCAGATTTCGCTGCAGTTGGGGCTGCTGAACACGCTGTGGGGAATGATCCTGGCGCTCGCGGGTGGGGCGAATGTGGCCTCCATCCTCATCTACGCCGGGTACTTCCGGAACATGCCCGCCGAGCTCGAAGAGGCCGCGATCGTGGATGGCGCGGGGTTCTTCCGGACCTTCAGCCGGATCATGTTGCCGCTGTCGATGCCGGTGACCGCCACGGTCGGGATCCTGACGTTCCTGTTCACCTGGAATGCGTTCTTCCTGCCGCTGGTGTTCTCCTTCTCCAACCCTGCACTGCGCACCGTGAGCGTGGGAATGCAGGCGTTCGTGGGAGAGAACTCCACCGACTGGTCCGGGATGGCCGCCGCGGGAGTCATCTCGCTGCTGCCGATCCTCATCATCTTCGCCTTCATGCAGCGCTACTTCGTTGAAGGCATCGCCGGGGCCGTGAAGTCCTAGGCGCTAGCCCCACCCCTCACCCAGATAACACCCCTCAAAGCGGAGGAATCATGTCCAAATCAGCACTCAATCGCCGGAACTTTATGACCGGCCTCGGCGCCGCCGGGATGGCGGGTGTCCTCGCCGCCTGCTCCGGTGGCGACGCCCAAGCGCCCACCGCACCCGGCGCAGGTGGTGGCGGCGACGGCACACTGCGGTGGTGGGATCACCTCGGCGGTCTGCGTGACGTGCACACCGAATGGGCGCAGCGGATCGGTGAAGAGATCGGCATGTCCATCGAGTACAGCTACAACGAGCCGGGCGCGCACTCCGAGGCCCTGCAGCTGGCGAACCAGAGCAACCAGCTTCCCGATGCGTTCTCCCCGATTCTGGACCTGCCGCTGCCGGCGCTGGTCGAGGCCGGCTGGGCCCACGAGCTCACCATCAGCGATGAGGCCGTTGCGCGGCTACCCGAAGGCTCGTTCGTCGAAGGCCTCACGATGCTGGACGGCAAGATCTACGCGATGCCGACCTCCACCGGGCACCAGTACATCGCTTGCACCTGGTTCAACACCGACATTCAAGAGGAAGTCGGGTTCGATGCGCCGCACAGCTACCAGGAGTTCATCGATGCCCTGGAGATGATCGACGCGCACGGCGAATACTCGCCGATGACGATCGCCTTGGGAGCCAAGGGCCGGATGCGTGAGCAGATCGATGACCTGGCCCAGGCCGCGGGATTCCCCGGCAGCCAGGGACTTCGTTACGACACCGGCGAATACGACTACAGCCACGACGCTTACATCACCGCGATCGAGCTGTACAAGGAGATCTACGACCGCGGCCTGATCCTGCCGGGCAGCAACAACTTCCAGATCCCCGACGCTCGCGGCCGCTGGGCCGCCGGGAACATCGGGTTCCACATCGATGGTCCCTACTCACCCGGCGGTGTGCGCTCGCTGAACCCCGACGCGCTGCCGACGATGGGCGTGGCCGGGATGCTCACCCCCGAAGGTGAGGACGTTATCTCCACCAAGGGTGCTCCCTGGGGCGGCATGATCGTCAGCGGCAAGACCCAGCACCCCGAAGAGGCGAGCAGGTTGCTGGAGTCCTTCACCGAGCGCGACTATCAAGTTCAATTGGCCCTGGGGATGGACGCGCCGCCGATCGTGCTCGATGCGGTGGCCGAGGCCGACGTCATCGAGCCTTATGCCTGGCTCATCGAGGACTACCAGGAGCGGGTGTTCCGCGGGCCGCAGGCGATCGTGCGCAACCCCGAGATCGCCAAGGCCGAGGCCCGCCGGGTGCCGGTGTCCACCGAACTGGGTGACGTCATTCAGGGTTACCTCGGCGGTGAACTGAGCGACCTGCGCGCCGAGCTGGTCAAACTGAGCGATTCCTGGAGCCAGACTCGCGAGAACGCGGTCGAGGCGGCAGTGGACCAGGACGGTGCCGAAGTGGAGCTCTCGGACTGGGAATTCCCCGACTGGGAGCGGGGCGTGGACTACACCTACTAATCGCCGAGCCCCACAAACCGGGGGACGGGTGCGGTGCCCGAGCTCGCCCAGCGAGCCGGGCCCGCATCGCTTCGGTGAATCCCAACCCCGATCTAGCCATCCGCCGGCCCCGCCTGGTGGACGATTCTCCTCAGAACCTAGTTCCTCAACATTCCTGTGAAAGGACCTTCGATGAAAGCTTTCCCGCCGGAGCGCACCGCAATCGTGTCAGGCGCAGCATCTGCCATCGGCATTGGCCGGGCGACCGCCGAACGCTTGGCCCAGGACGGTTGGGCCCTTGGCCTGCTGGATATCGACGGGGAAGGGGTGGCTGCTGCGGCCACCGAGTTGTCCGAGAAGTACGGGGTCAAGGCGGCCGCGGTGCGCGTGGACGTCTCCGATGAAGCGCAGGTGCGCGCCGGGATAGATGAGCTCGAATCCCAGTTGCCGCCACTTGTGGGCCTTGCGAACATCGCCGGAATCAGTTGCCCCACGCCGTACCTGGAGATGACCACCGAGGAATGGAAGCGGGTGCTGGACGTCAACCTCAACGGCGTGCACTACGTGACCCGTCGGGTGGCCGAATCGTTGGCAAAGTCCGGCGTCGGGCGGATCGTGACGATCTCCTCGGTGTCCGCGCAGCGCGGCGGCGGCACCTACAGCAAGTCCGCTTATACGGTCTCCAAGGCCGGCGTGGTGGGCCTGACCCGGGCGCTGGCCCGCGAACTGGGACCGCATGGGATTTCGGTGAACGCGATCTCCCCCGGCCCGGTTGACACCGAAATCATGGGCGGCGCACTGACCGAAGAGCGCAAGGCCGCCATGGTCGCCGACCTGGTGCTGGACCGGGTGGCCACTCCGGCGGACGTGGCCACCTCGATCGCCTTCCTGCTCAGCGAGCCCGCCGGGTACATCACCGGCCAGACGC
>JBMDWZ010000007.1:0-5626 GCA_048594865.1 Beutenbergiaceae bacterium | reverse complement strand
AGTTATGCGCCTATATCCCGAGAGCGTCAGGGATCAATCAACACCGCGTGACGGTTTCACGTGAAACATGGCGTAGGAGTATGGGCTCGGAGTGAGCGTCATGTGCTTCGGTTGAGTCTTCGTTCGTGTGCAAATCCGAGGCTGTAAGGACACGCGCCAAAGACCGTGCCCCCATATCTACCCCGAGCGTTCAGTGATGCGCGAGTCTCACCGACACAAGCGCGCCATCTGAGCCCGGCTCGGTCGTGGTGCACCCGTGTTTCACGTGAAACATCACGTCCGTCGCCTCGAACGGTGGCGCGCACCATCGGTCGGCGTGCCTTTAGAGTCACATTTGGGAACAGCCCGGCACGCCATTGGCTGGTGCGCGATGAGGCTACCGGTGCACAGGGGTCACAGTAAGCAGCGAGCCGGTTCTGTGACAGTACCTCTTCATGTCGACGACGCTGGGCTTCGACGCTTACCTCTGTTTCACGTGAAACATGCGAGTCGCATCTCTCGACCCCTGCGATCCGTGCACGCTAACGCAAGTGTGCCTACTCGTTATCGACTGAGGAGGAGCCCACGATCACCGACTCACCCAAACCAACAGACACACACCCAATGGATGGGCGTACGCGAATTTGGATTGATCACTTGGCGCCGGTAATCGCGCCTAGCCAAGGCCAGTGTGTACCGGAGCCTCAAGCACTGTCCTGTTCCACGTGAAACATTCATCAATACGCCACGCGTTGGCTCCAACCCACGAGTCGCTCACCGAGAAGATCCTTCTAGCACAGTTTCACGTGAAACATTGGGGGAGCAGCACGCGCAACGAATCGCACGCCATCCGAGCTCCGCCCATCCAGGCCGACCGCCGGCTGGTGGTCGGCCTGGCGAGGAGAGCTCTGCGCACGGAGCGTATCTCTGGCCCCCGATTCTTGTTTCACGTGAAACATGCGTGGACACACGAACCTCTAAGCGAGTCCATATCAGCAACGAACCGCGCGCCATAGCACTACAGTCGCCGTGACTAACGGCAGAGTCCCACGCGGAACGCTAGCGCCCATCATTGGCACGCTATGCCCGACGACCTCCACCCACCCTCCTGCGTCGAGTCCTGAGGGGCGTAAGGGGTCGGGCACTAGATAGTTGGTACATGCGTACTACCCAACGGACTAGAACATTGACCCCGGACCTTGCAGCACACCCGCGAGCCCGGCCACACCGATCACCGATCCCAACACCACAAGCGCAAGCACTCCAAACGCAGCGTCCACGCGCGTTACCGGGACCGGCCGCCACACGGTTCTAGGGGACAGCCCCAGCCCGCGGGATTCCAACGATTGCGCCAACTGCTCGCCCCGCCGCACGGCCACCACCAACAGGGATACCGTCGCGCGCCCAAATGCCCCCGGGCCCCCGCGCGCCCGCCCCTGTGCGTTCAACGGCGCCCGAACCTGCTGCGCCCTACGGATGATCGTCCACTCCGCCGCCAATTGTTCAAGGAGTCGGTACCCGGACATCACCGCGTAAGTGGGCCGAGCACCTAGCCGCGCCGTCTGGTGCAGGCTAGTCATGAGCTTCACCGCGTCGGTGGACATGACGAACCCGATCGCCAGCACCCCGATGAGCAACGTCCGCAACGCCAGCGCCAACCCGATGCTGATGCCTTCGGTGGTGATCCGCAGAAATCCTTCCTGCCAAAGCACGGTGCCCGGTCTGCTGAGCATGTTCACGGTAAATATCCCGAACCCAAAGCCCAGGAACGGGATGTGTGCCAACGCCAACGTCCGCGCAGGCAGCCGGCCCGCAGTAATCACACCGACCAAGGCGATCACGTAGAGCACTGCAGGAGTCACGGGGTCCAGCACGAACATGATGACGATGCTCGCCACAATCAAGATAGCCACCTTGATTGTCGGATTGATTCCCGCCAATGGTGAGTCCAGCACCTTCGCCCGAGCCATCACGAGCCATCACCCGCTGCCGCACCGTCCAGCGCCCTGAGCACGGATACCATCGCCTCTGATCCGACCTCGGACAGGAGCCATTGCACCAGATGTGGAACCTCCAGGCCCGACCGTGCCATGAGCGCCGAGTCGGCAAGGACATCCCCAGTGCGTCCGTCGGCCAGGACCCCACCATCACCCAAAACGACCACCCGATCGGACCACGTCGCGGCCAACCGTAGGTCGTGGGTCGCGATGCAGACGCCACGGCCCTCGTCCGCGGCGCTTCGAAGAGCTCGTGCGGCCGCCACAGTGTCGCGCCGGTCCAGCCCAAAGGTCGGCTCGTCGGCGAGGAGCGTTCGCCGATCGGCGTGCGCGAGCATCGCGGCCAAGGACAACCTCCGCTTCTCGCCGCCCGAGAGCCGATACGGGCTCTGTTTGGCTAGGTGCTCGAGCCGGTGCGCCCGAAGTGCCCGTCGCACGACGTCCTCATCCAGCTGGCCAGCACCGATCTCCGCGTCTACGCGATCTGCGAGGAACTGGTACTCCGGGTTCTGGAACACCATGCCCGGGCGATCACCCGTGATGACACCGGACCCGGGCCGCTGCAGCCCGGCAAGCGTCAGCAACAGGCTCGTCTTACCCGTTCCGTTCGCTCCCAGCAGCGCCACCACTTCACCCGCGTTCAACGTGAGATCCACACCCGCAAGGATCGCTCCGCCGCCGTCCGCTCGCGATCGGCCCCAGCGCGAGGGCCGCTTGGCCCCACCGCCCACCACCGAAACGCCGCTTGCACTCAACAGAACCTCGCCCCCGTTCGCGGGTTCCGGCACGGTCGTCCCGGCCAGCGCCCGCAAATACTCACGGTTCTCTGCGGCACCCAAGCCACCAGTGGCTCCCGTCAGCACCGCCAGTTCGCTCTCCAACGGAAGCCAGCAACCACCGCCCTGCAATGCGCTGGCGTGCTCGGCGAGCACTTGCGCCGTCGGCCCATCGGCTTGGACATCACCGGATGGCCCCAGCACCACAGTCCGATCCGGGAGACCCGAGATTCCGCGGCTTCCCGCGAATTCATCGAGACGGTGCTCCACCAGGATCACCGTTGCCGAGGTGGTCCTCACCGCACGATCGATCGCGCTACGGACCGAGCGGACACCGGCCGGGTCAAGCATCGACGTCGGCTCATCCAACAACAGCACGCCGGGGTCGGCGACCAGGGTTGCGGCGAGCGCCACCCGCTGCACCTGACCGCCGGAAAGTGTGGACGTGTCCCGCCGCCGCAAGGCACCGGCTTGCACCACCTCCAGCGCCCCGTCGATCATGCCGTCAATGAGCCTGGGCTCCACCGCACGGTTCTCCAAGGGCAGCGCCACCTCTTGCTCCACCGTGGATAGCGCCACCGACGACGCCGGATCTTGAGACATCACGCCCACAACCCGAGACAGTTCGACGACGGAAGTATCGGACGTATCGACCTCACCAATCCGCACGGTTCCACCGAGCGAGGCATTGACCGAGTGTGGGATGACGCCACTGAGACAGCGCAGCAGGGTTGATTTTCCCGACCCCGAGGTGCCCAGGATGAGCACCTGTTCGCCCGATGAAATCTCTAGGTCCACGTCCCGCAGAATTCGCTCGGAACGTCGCGGCACGGCCACACTTACGGCCTCGCATTGCACCGTGCCGGCACCCGGTTCCTGGTGCGGGACCGGCAATGCGCCCCGCGCACCAGGAGAAGGAACTGACTCAGCGGCGGTCATGGCGTTGCGACTCTGCCACCAGCGCCAGTGACTGCGCCCGGCCGATGGCGAAGTTATCCACGGCACCGGTCTTGGCGAGCTGCGCCACCACCACCTTGGCCAATAGGCCACCGATGATGATCCCCGAAATCGCCTGAATGATCAGTCGGATCCAGAACAGGTCCTGGCCGTACCAGCCCGACCGGAACGCCGAATAGAAGAACACCAATGTGGCACCGGCTAGGCCGGACAACGCGTACACCCACCACCCGTAGCGGCGGTACTTGGTGGCGGCAAATGGCAGTTCGCTGCCCGCGCCCTGGATCACGCCAGCGATCAGCAAACCCGGGCCGGCAACCGAACCGAGGAACAGCACCTCAACACCGGCCGCCGTGACCTCGGCGAACACGCCCGCGAGGGGTTTACGGATGATCGCGATCGCAATGGGCGCGACGATCAACCAGCCACCGAAGATGAAGTGCTGGGATAGGTCGCCCAGCGGCCCCATCGCAACCGACAGGCCAATCCATCCTTGAACCAGTCCCCAATAGATGACGCCGAAGACCACGCCCAGGACCACCAGGAGTACCAGGTCACGAAGCGTCCATGCCGAACTCTCCGGCTTGGTGGCGCCCGCGCTCACGAGCCGGCCTTCGCCGTCGGGGAATTGATGGAGAACACCGCGTGGGAGGTGACGTGTTGCACCCCGTGGCCGGTCAAGACCCAGCCGGCGGCCACGGTGGCCAGCACGTCGGCGAGGTCGCCGCCGAGGCGGGTGACGTAGTGTTCCGAACCGATGAAGGTGCCCAGGCCCTTGGCGTGATCGATAGCGGCGTAGATCTCCCGCATGTGATCGCCACCGTCGTCGGCCAGCGGGTACAACGACCACTGGGCGACCGCTTGCACGCCGGATTGTTCGAGGGCCGGAACCTCGGTTTGGCGCAGCACGCCGGGCGTCACGGCGCACTCGACCTCGCCTGGGCAGCCGCGGGAGAACATCACGTGCGCGTTGACGTGCACGCCGCTTCGGGCCAGCGGCACCAACAGGTCGCGCAGGTATTCGGTGACGCGCTGCTCGGTGCCTCGCACCACGGTGGAGACGTCGTCGGAGCTGACGTCGAGGTCAGTTCCGTCGGTAGCGGCGAGCGCTTCGGTGATGAGCCGGACGTAATCGGAGTCCATGACGCCGACGGTGATCCGTGCGCCGACGCCCAGATCGTTGGGGGTCGGGGTGGGCGCGCTCATCGGTTCGCCTCATTGGTGACTGCTCGGCCTAGGTGTGCCGAGGGGTTGCGAAGACAACGCAAAGTAATCACTCCTCTTCCTGCGCTGGCATGATCCAGTTCAAGTTCGGCGGTCGAAGCGTCTGTACGCTCCCTCTCAGCCCGGTGGCACCGGACTCCCGCGAGTTCTTTCAGCCTAGCCCCATTGCGGTGGGCCGAGTCAAACCGTCCTAGATAGCAAACGCCCCGCCGGTAGTTGAAACCGGCGGGGCGTTATGCGCGGACGTCAGGGGGTGAAGAAGAACTGGATGATGAGCACACCGACCACGAGGACGGCCACCACGATCCACCCGATCAAGGTGGCCTTGGGGCGGCGGAAGAATGCCGAGCGGCCGATGGCCTGGCCCAGGTTCATCGAAATGTAGGAGCCGATGAACCCCAGCGCAGCGCCCCAGACCGGGTTGAAGTCAACGAATAGCGAGATCAGGTAGCCGGCACCAGCGGAGGCCAGCAAGATGATCAGACCGTTGACCTTGGAGCCGGCGTCACCCATGAAACGGATCACCGGACCGCCCACAACCCGCAGGATCGCGGTGGCGAAGAGGCCAAAGAACGCCATGGCGGGAACGGCGATCCCGCCCATGATGAACACGGAGCGGATGATCGCGCCGACGGTGGCTGTCTCGTCGCTGCCCATCACCGCGGCCAACACCACCAGGGCGATCGCGAGCAC
>JBMDWZ010000069.1:0-5469 GCA_048594865.1 Beutenbergiaceae bacterium | reverse complement strand
ACGCATCACTGCCATCGATCCCTCGGCGCCAAAGTACTTAGCCATCGCCAAGTCGTGGGTGATGAACAAGAACCCCACCCCAAGATCGGTACGCAGACGGGTCAGCACGTTCAACAGCCCGATCCGGATCGACACGTCCAGCATCGAGGTGGACTCATCGGCAAGGATGATGCGCGGATCTAGGGTCAGCGCCCTGGCCACCGCCACCCGCTGCCGCTGACCGCCCGACATTTGGTGCGGAAACTTCTCCATGAAACTGCCCGCGGGCTTGAGGTCCACCGTATTCAGCAATTCTGCGACCCGCTCTTGGGCCTCGGATGAGTTCTTCACCAGTTTATGCTTGAGCAACGGTGCCGAGAGGATCGAGTAGACCGTCTGGATCGGGTTGAGTGAGGCGTACGGATCCTGGTGCACGTACTGCACTGCACGCCGGTAGGCGCGCCACGTCTTGCGGTTCTTCCGGTCGTAGATATCGCGCCCCTCGAAGAGCACCTCTCCCGAGGTGGGCTTGCGGAGCCCGGCACCATTCTTGGCCAAGGTGCTCTTGCCCGAGCCGGACTGCCCCACCAGGCACAACACTTCCCCGGCATCGACAGAGAGCGTGACGTCCTTGACGGCGTGCACGTCCTCCTTGCCGGTATGGAAAACCTGGTTGACCCCGTTGAATTCCAAGAGCTTGTGATCAGGCATCGATGGAGGCCTCCTTTGGTTCGCCGCGCTCCTCGGTCACCGTGGGCACGGCACCGATGAGTCTTTGGGTGTAGGGGTGTTGAGGGCGGTAGAAGATCTCGCGAACGTCGTTGACCTCCACCATCTCTCCGCCGTACATCGTGGCGACTCGGCTCGCCAGTTCCGCGGCGACAGCCAAGTCGTGGGAGACGAAGATCATCGCGAAGTCCAGCCGTTCGTGCAGGTCGTGGATAAGGTCCACAATTCGGCGCTGGGTAAGGATGTCCAGGGCCGTGGTCGGTTCATCCAGAAGCAACAGCTGCGGTTCCAACAACAACGCCATCGCGATCAGCACCCGTTGGCGCATCCCGCCGGAGAGCTCGTGCGGGTAGGCCTTGAGGACCCGGCCCGGCTCCAACTCCACTTCCGAGAGCACGTACTCGGCGCGTTCGCGAATAAACTTCTTGGAGGCCCTGGGCTGGTGCGCCCTGACCGTATCGACCATCTGGTCCCAGATCTTTAGCACCGGGTTAAAGGAGTTCATCGCTCCTTGGAACACCATCGCCGCCTCGGACCACCGGAACTGTCGCATCTTGCGGTCAGACAACGCCAGCAGGTCGATGACCTCACCGTCACGAGTGCGGTACTCCACGCTGCCCTCAGGAATCTGCCCGAGTTTTGGGAGTAATCGCAGTAGCGACAGCGCCAAGGTGGTCTTGCCACAGCCGCTTTCCCCGATCAGCGCGATCGATTCGCCGGGATAGACGTCGAAGGACACGTCCTTGACCGCGCGCATCACCAGATCGTGCCCATCGGCGCCCCGGTATTCGACGCTGAGGTTGCGGACCTTCAGCAGGGGTTCAGTTGCCATGTGTCATTACCCCTTAGTTATGCCGCAGACGCGGGTTGAGGATCTCTTCGAATGACCGGGACATCGTCACCAGCGACAGTTGCAGCAGTGAGATCGCGAGCACCGGTCCCATCACCCACCACACCGAGTCGGTAGAGAAGTGCGCTCCGGCCTTCTGGGCCCAGTGCATCGTTACGCCCCAGTTCGTTCCGGTCAGTGGTGCCAGACCCAGGAGGTATAGGCCCACCAGGGCGTAGATCGAGTTGATCGCCCCGAGCACGAAGTTCATGAGGATGTAGGAGGACATGTTCGGGATGATCTCCTTGATGACCACCCGAGTGGTGCCCAGATCCAGCAGCCTGGCGGCTTCGATGTACTCCCGTTCCTTCAGCGAGAACGCCTGGGATCTGACCGCGCGCAGCAACCCTGGCCAGCCCAGCACCCCGATCAGGAGCGCCAGTCCCCAGTCTGAACCCACAGAGTAGAAGGAGGCGATCACTGCGAGCAGGATGATCGAGGGCACGGTGAGCACGATGTCGGTTGCCGTGACGATGACGGCATCCAACCGCCCACCGACGTAGGCAGCAAGTGAACCGAAGAACACGGCGACCACGGTGGAGATGATCGCAGCGAGGAAGCCAACTACAAGGACCGATCGTCCGCCGTTGATGACGTCGATGAATACGTCCCGACCCATATTGTCGGTGCCCAGCAGGTTGCTCCAGCTCGGCGGCGCAAGCCGGTTAGCCACATCGGTGGGGTTGCTCGGGGTGAGGAACGGGCCGATGAGGCAGACCAACACGATGAACACGAACACAAGGAAGCCAATAAAACCGCTCTTGGATCGGCGCATCCCTCGCCAGAAGACGACGAAGCCATTGGGTCGCTTGCCCGGCTTGTCCGGGTTTTGCTCGGGGGCGTCTGTAGGGAGCTCGGCGCTCTCGGGGTCGGGAGTGTGATCACCGGTGGGAAGAGTGATAGCCATCGGTCATTTCTCCTTTCCAGTGATCCGGATTCGCGGATCGATTGAGGAGTAGAGGAAGTCCGCGAGCAGGTTGGCGATCACCACGGCGATCGTGGTCAACAGCAAGACTCCTTGGATGGTGGTGTAGTCACGTGAGGAAATCGATCGGTACAGCAGCATGCCGATGCCGGGATACCTGGTGATGGTTTCCACCAGGATCGATCCCCCGACGACGAATCCGATCGAGAGCATGAAGGAGGTGAACAGCGGCAACATCGCGTTGCGTCCGACGTACTGGAACTGGATTCGCGAGTGGCTCAGTCCACGGGCCCTGGCCACCTGGACGTAGTCATCGCCGAGTACCTGCACGGTGGAGGACTTCATCACCAGCATCCAGCCACCGAGGGAGGTGAGCACGTAACAGACGATCGGCAGGGCTGCGTGGAATAACGCGTCGCCGATGAACTCCAGGTTGAAACCGACCGTGACACCCGGAGTCAACGCGCCTCGCATCGCCGCCAAGGGCAGCCACCCGAGTTGAACACCGAAGAACACGATGATCATGATCGCCAGCAGGAAGGACGGGATGGACTGGGTCACCGAACCGAAGGCGGTGGCGATGTGGTCGAACCAGGTCCCCCGGCGGTAGGCCATCACCATGCCCAACATGACGCCCCCGGCGAAGCTCAGAATCAGGGCGATTCCCACGCTGAAGAGCGTCCATGGGAGGTATTGCCCGATCATGGTCAGGACCGAGGTGCCCGGGGCTGTGATTGATTGACCGAAGTCGCCCTGCACCAGGGCCACCAGGTACTCCCAGTATTGAATCATCAGCGGCGCGTTGGGGTCGAAGGAGAACAGCCCCGAAGCTTGTGCGGCCGCTTCCTCATAACTCATGCCGTACACGCTCATCTGCTCGGTGATGTACACATCCACCGGGCTGCCCGGCAGCAACCGCACCAGGAAGAACGTTCCGGTCGCCACCACGAAGATGGTGAAGAGCGCCCGCAGGATCCGCACCACCACGTACCAGGCCGTCTGCCGTCGGTGCCGTCGAACGGCTGCGGCGGCATCCTGCTCAACCTGAGACTGATCAACCGCAACATCGGATGATTTCGTTTTACGTGTGGACTCGTCGGCAGTCGTCGTCGATCGCGCGGACTGTGCGCTATCGGCGCCACCGTCGGGGCGTGGCGCCCGCGAAGGCTCCTCGCCCGAACCGTCACCGGTCATTGGAACTCCTGTCGATAAAACGTGTTATCTCTTCAGAAGGGGACCCCGTTGCCCCTACACATCGGTGTGTACCTTCCGAACGATAAGGGATACATCCTGTTTGCGGTAACCATTGCCGCCGGTCCTTACCAATCTGTTAGATGTTTGTGAACAACGTGAGTCACTGTTCGGACGTTTGTGAACACTGTGAGTCGCGCACGCCGGGACCGAACTTGCGGATCGTGTTCGTTTTGATACGCGCCAGCGACTCGCGCGCAGGCGATTTGTGCGGTAGCAATGACCTATGACTTCGCTGCGCACTTTGGCCCGCCCCCTGCTGGCATCTGTCTTCATCGTCGATGGCTGGGACGCCGTCCGGCACCCGGAGAAGCACGTCGAGAAGTTGGGTGCGGCAGCCAAGCCGCTCACAACGCTCGCAGCCAAGGTGCCCGGCGTGCCGCAGGATGAGACCGGGCTGGCCCGGCTCAGCGGCGCCGTCTCCGTAGGCGCCGGCGTGTTGCTCGCTACCGGCAAGTTCCCGCGACTGTCCGCAGCAGTGCTGGCTCTCATCGCGACCCCCACCACCGTCCTCAATAAGCCCTCGGCCAAGAACGAGGACGAACGCCGCGAACAGAAGCGTGTCCGGCTGCGCAACGCCGCCCTCATCGGGGCGATGATCATCGCCGCTGGCGACCGCGAAGGCGAGCCGTCGGGGTCCTGGAAGCGCGCCGCAGCCAAGGAGCACCGCGCCGAACTGGCCGAGTTGAAGGCTAACCTTCGGGCAGAGAAGTCGGAGTTAAAGTCGGACCTGCGAGCCAAGGTGAAGGAAGCAAAAGCCGCATGACCGTGGCGCCGCCAACGCCCCTCGATCCTTGGCCGGCCCCGGTCGCCGCTGCACCGCTGGATGCGACTGTTGCTGTGCCCGGATCGAAGTCGCTGACGAATAGAGCGTTGCCGCTTGCAGCCCTGGCAAGCGAGCCCACTACGATCACCGGTGCGCTGCGTTCCCGCGACGCGGATCTGATGATTGAGGCGCTGCGCACGCTGGGCGCCACGATCGAGGTCGACGACACCACGGTGCATGTGACCCCAGGGCCGTTGCGAGGTGAGGTGTCGGTCGATTGCGGCCTGGCAGGGACCGTGATGCGGTTCGTTCCACCGATTGCTGCCCTCGCCGACGGCCCGGTGGACCTCGATGGCGATGAGGGCGCACGGGTTCGCCCGATGGGTCCGGTCATCGCCGGCCTTCGAGCCCTGCATGTGCAGGTCACGGGTGAGACCGATCCGCCATCGACCCTGCCGTTACGGGTGCACGGCACCGGCGGCATCGCCGGTGGTGAGATCGAGATCGACGCCTCTACCTCTTCGCAGTTTGTGTCGGCGCTGCTGCTCGCGGCACCTCGGTTCGACTCCGGCTTGACCCTGCATCACGTCGGTGAGGTGCTGCCGAGCCAACCGCACATCGATATGACGATCGCCGAGCTGCGGGCCCGCGGAGTGTCCGTGGACGATGCGGCGCCAGGCAAGTGGCGGGTGGAACCCGGCCAGATCGCTGGTGGGACGATCGCCGTCGAACCGGATCTTTCGAATGCGGCACCGTTTCTCGCCGCAGCGTTGGTGGCCGGCGGAACGATCCGGATCCCCCACTGGCCCACCGTCACCACGCAGCCCGGCGCGTTGTTGCCAGAGTATCTGCGAGCTTTCGGGGCCACGGTGCAGTTCGCGCAGGAGTCCGATGGTTCGCAGACCCTCGCTGTCACCGGCACCGGTGAGC
>JBMDWZ010000068.1:0-32338 GCA_048594865.1 Beutenbergiaceae bacterium | reverse complement strand
TTCGCGCCCAAGCGGATCCGCGGCCGAGTGATCGTGGTGCTCGAGGCGTTCTGGGCGGTCGGCTGGCTGGCTGCGGCCCTGATCGCCTACTTCGTGGTTGATTCCGGCACCGGGTGGCGCTGGGCCTTGGTGATCGGGATGGTTCCGGCGGCATACGCGATCGTGGTGCGCTGGGCGTTGCCGGAGTCCGTGCGATTCCTTGAGCAACGCGGCCGGGTGGAGGAGGCCGAAGCCTCGGTACAGCACTTCGAAAAGGGTGCAGGAGTGGAGCCGGTGCCCTCGGGCCCGGTTCCCGAACCGGCGCGGGCACCGAAATGGACCGAACTGTGGTCGGCGCAGTGGCGACGCCGAACGATCGCGATCTGGCTGGCCTGGTTCGGGGTGAACTTTTCCTATTACGGGGCGTTCATTTGGATTCCCTCATTACTGGTGTCCCAGGGGTATGACCTGGCCCAGTCCTTCTCGATGACGCTGCTGATGACCTTTGCGCAGTTGCCCGGTTACGCCCTGGCCGCGGTTCTGATCGAGAAGTGGGGGCGGCGCGCCACCCTGGCCTCGTTCTTGGTGTGCTCGGCGATCGCGGCGGTGCTCTTTGGCCAGACCGAGACGGTCGCCGCGATCATCGCCGCCGGGATGGCACTGTCGGCGTTCAACCTGGGCGCCTGGGGCGCACTGTATGCAGTGACGCCGGAGATCTACCCCACCCGGCTGCGGGCCACCGGCGCCGGGAACGCCGCAGCATTCGGACGGATCGCAGCAATTCTCGCGCCGCTGTCGACCCCGGTGCTGATCAACTTCGGCGGCAACGCAATGGCGTTCGCGGTATTCGCGTTCTTCTTCGCCGTGGCCGCTACGGCCGCCCTGTTCCTGCCGGAATGGAAGGGCAAGGAACTGCAGGACCGTTAGCCCGTCGACCCTCACAACCACGCGTGTTAGGTTGACCTAAGTTCACGAGCGGAAGGAGGGGCGAACGTGACCAATGAGGTCTCAGCGATGATCACCGACGAGGCGGTCGTGGCCGTCATGGACCGCATCCTCGGTGCCGAGCACACAGGCGGCTGGCCGGCCCGAGACAACGAGGACGACCCGTTCACCTGGGTAGATACCCCGTTTGCACTGACCGCCGCCCAGGGCGACCTGCTCTACCTGTTGGCGCGTGCGAGCGGCGCGAGCCGGGTGGTGGAGTTCGCGACCTCGCTAGGTTTCTCAACGCTGTTCCTAGCCAGTGCCGTGCGGGACAACGGCGGCGGGCTCGTCATCGGAACCGAGATCGTCCCGGACAAAGCCCACGCTGCCGAGCAGAACCTGCGCGATGCGGGCCTGGGTGATCTGGTGCAGGTGGCCATCGGCGATGCCCGGCAGACGCTCGCCAGTATCGACGGTCCGATCGACATGGTCTTGATCGATGGGTGGCCCACCGAGGACTCCCCTAGCCTGTCGTTGCAGGTGCTCAAGATCCTGGAACCCAAACTGCGGCCCGGCGCCCTGGTCATCGATGACAACCACGAGCCGGACTTTCTGGAATACGTGCGGGAGCCCGCCAATGGCTATCGAAGCCTGTCGGTCCCGGTCACCAAGGGTCGCAAAAGCGCCCTGGAGGTCTCGGTGCGCCAATAGCACTATCGATACACCGGAATAGCGCACCTCGTCGGGAGAATGTGCGGCAACGCTGTTACCGTCGAAAGATGCGACGAACTCTGTGCACGGTGGCCGCCGCGACCCTTCTACTGGCGGGATGCGCCTCGGGTGAAAACGACGGCGGAAACGATTCGGCTAATACTTCGGCCAATAACGGCCAGACCGCAGACGGCGATGAATCGGAAAACGGCGACTCTGACGACGACGAGCAAGTCACCGACTTCGACACCGAAACCCACGATTCGTTCGACTCCCCCTGGGCGCTGGAATTCCTCCCCGGGACCGACTACCTACTGGTCACCGAACGCACCGGCGCCTTGAAGCTCCGGGACCAGGACTCCGGTGACGTCACCGAACTCTCCGGGGTACCCGACGTCGTCGATGATGGCCAGGGTGGGCTGCACGACGTCATCGCTGGCCCCACCTTCGAAGACGACCAGACCATCTACCTCAGCTGGGTCCAGGAAGCCGACGGCGGAAGCCAGGGTGTGGTGGGCAAAGGAACCTTGGACGCCGAGTCCGGTACCGTACAGGACCTTGAAATCATCTGGGAGCAAGACCCAGCATCCGGTGATGGCCACTTCGCACTGCGGATGGTGGTGCTCGATGACTTCCTATATGTCACCTCCGGCGACCGCCAAGAGCTCACCCCCGCTCAGGACACCAGCAACAACATCGGTGCGATCGTTCGGCTGACCTTGGATGGCGAACCGGCACCGGACAACCCGTTCGCCGACGACGGCGGGCAAGCCGACCTATGGAGCATCGGGCACCGCAACCCGCTCGGCATCGCCACCGACTCCCAAGGCAACCTGTGGTCTTCGGAAATGGGACCGGCGCACGGTGATGAGCTGAACCTCATCACGCAAGGCGCCAACTACGGCTGGCCCGAGGTGTCGATGGGTGAACACTACGACGGCACCGAGATTCCCGATCACGCGGACGGTGATGGTTTCGAGGCGCCGGCCGCGTACTGGGTTCCCGCGATCTCACCGGGAAGCCTGCTGATCTACGACGGCGATTTGTTCACCGGGTGGCAGGACTCGGCTCTGCTGGGTGGCCTGTCGGGTGAAAACCTGGTGCTGGTGGACCTCGATGACGGCGATGCCCAGCCCGTGCAGGACTGGGACATGGGCGATCGCGTCCGCGCATTGGCGCAGGCTCCGGACGGCGCCTTGTGGATCGCGACTGATAGCGGGGACCTGCTCGAACTTCGTCCAGCCGAGTAGTGCCGCCCAGTTAGTGAACGGCGGGCTCGCGTAGTCGAACTAGGCTGTCGGGATGCTTCCTGGCCTCACCCCACCCCAGCAGGCCCTGCTCGATCAGTGGCTCCCGGACGCCGAACTCGTCCAGGACCACAGTTGGGACGTCGCAGACACCGTGGTGCTGCGCGTACGAGCCGGGGCCACCGACGCCGTCCTCAAGGTCTACGGGCCAACGATGGCGCACTTCGACCGCGAACTGATGGGCCACCTGAACTGGGTCGCGCCGTTGCGAGATCGCGGCCTGGCGCCGTCGTTGATCGCCTATGACTCAGGCGAGCAGATGCTACTCACGCAGTACCTGCCGGGCGAGCTGGTGCAGGGCTCCCCTGCCGCCACCGATCCCGAGACGTTCCGGCAGGCGGGTGCATTGCTTGCGCTCCTGCACGACCAAGCCTCGGAGTCCGACGCCGATTACCTCACCGCCCAGCGCGATAAAGCCCTGAACTGGCTCGACTGGGATCACCGCATCGAGACCGGCGTGGTGGCCAGACTGTGCACCGTCTTGGCCCAGCACCCCACCGGCCCCATCGACGTGGTTCCGACCCACGGGGATTTCACCACCCGAAACTGGATCATCGACCAAGGAACGGTCGCGATCATCGACTTTGGGCGCGCCGGCATGCGCCCCGCCGAGAGCGACTTCGCCCGGCTCACCAACCGCGAGTTTCGATACGACCCAGCCTTCGAGCCGGCCTTCCTGCAGGGATATGGGTCCGATCCGCGGTCGTCGCGCACGTGGACCTACCAGCTCTTGTGCGAAGCGGTCGGTGCGGCCGTGTGGTCCTATGCGGTGGCGAAGAACTCCGAAAACTTTGAGGCCGAGGGGCACCGCGGGATCGCCCGCTACCTTCCGCTGCTGGAGGCCTAACTGAGCTAGCGCTCAAACTTCGCGGCCCAGTAATTGCCATCCTGAGCACTCACAAGACCGTTTGGCTCACCATCGGCCCCGACCTGGTCATAGGGAACCTCCCAGATGTCCAAGGTAAACGGCGCACTGGCACAATCCACCGGTTCAAAACTCAACTCCACCCACACCGGCACCGGAGAACGTGAGGACTCGGCGTACACCGCGCTCTGTTCGCTGCACTTGGCGTAACCCGCCACCACCAGCGCCGAGGCATCCATGTTCACCTCATCCAAAGCGAGCAGGACCTGCGCGTCGGGACTGAGCGCCGCCCCGAGTTCCTCGACCAACGCATCGCGATCCTGGCCGGTCGTTACGACCGGATAGTTCTGCGCGATGTCGGTCAAAGCCTCCGAGCCGTTGGTCCCCAGATCGCCTACGTTCGCCGTACCCAGCATCTCCCCCACCTGGAGCACCTCCGCTCCGTCGTCGGACACCGGCCCCATGCTTGCGCCCACCACGGTGGCGTCGGGTAGGTCCTCCAGCGACACAGTCCAGGCGTCGATCACCCGGTAGGTTCGCGCGCACACCTCGGGGGTCGCCTCGCGCTGCACCGCAAAGCGCACCATCGCGCGCTCGTCGTCTAACTCCTCGATGTACACGGCGCTGGTCTCGGTGCACCGGTCATAGGAGCCGATCACGAGGATGTCGGAGGAGAAGTCCACATCCTGCACCGAATCGGCAACGGCCGAGTCGGCGGGCAGCGTGGACAACCACCGCTGCACGTCATAGACGGCGCGGAATATCAGGGGCAGTGGCACGGCATCGGCGACCCAGGCCTCATCGTCCTCGTTCCACGAGTCTAGGAGCTGCCCCACCGGCTCATCGGAAATCGATGAGCAGGCCACCACCCCTGCCAGCACACAGACCAACGCCGCGTGCACTGCGATCAATCGCTGAATCCGCCTCATGGTTGATCCTATGTGGCGTACCGGGCCGTTGTTGCAGCGAGCTTGTGTTTCAACGAGCGCTGCAGTCAGGCCGTGGCTAGCCCTTGCGCAGCGCCCGGCCCGCGAGCACCCCGGTGCTCGCGCCGCCGCTGACCGCAACCTGGCCATTGACCACAACATCGCTCACCCCGACCGCGAGTTGGTGGGGGTTGTCGAAGGTGGCGGTGTCGATGATGGTGTCGGGGTCAAAGACGACGACGTCGGCTGCGTACCCCTGCGCGATCCGCCCGCGATCGCTCAAGCCGAGCGTCGTTGCGGGCAGCACCGTCAGGCGCCGGATCGCTTCGGTGAGGCTGAGTACCTGCTCATCGCGGGCGTAATGGCCCAAGACGCGGGCGAAGGTACCGTAGGCGCGGGGGTGGGTGGGGGTGCGCAGGTTGGCACCCTCGGGCGCCATTGAGGAGCCATCGGAGCCAAACCCGACCCAGTCGCGGCTGATCTGCTCGCGCAGGTTGTCTTCCGACATGGACATGAACGCCACCGTTACCCGCGAGCGGTCGTCGCGGATGAGGTCCAGGGCGGTCTCGATGGGGTCGGTGCCACGCTCCTGGGCGATCTGCGTCAGGGTCTTGCCCTGCAACGGTTCAAACTCTTCGTTGCGGAACCCGAGCACCAGGACGCGATCTGAGCCGTCGGCATCGCCGTATTTTCCGCGGGCGCGAAGAGCATCGATGATCTCTTGCCTGGTCGCGGGGTCCGCGAGGCGGTCGTAGAGCGCTTCGTTTCCGCCCTCGTGGAACCTGTCGGGGATGATGGAAGTCAGGCCGGTGGAGCTCGCGGTGTAGGGATAGACGTTGGCCTTGAGGTCCTGGCCGCTGGCTCGGACCTCCTCGATCCGTTCCAGCACCGGCGCCATCAGGTGCCAGTTGTCCTGCCCGGAGGCCTTGAGGTGATAGATCTCCGCCGGCACCCCGGCCTGCGCGCCGATCTGGATCAGTTCTTCTACCGCTTCGCGGAGTTTGCTGCCCTCATCGCGCATATGGGAGATGTACTTGCCGCCGAACGGCGCCGCGGCCTTGCACAGCTCAATGAGTTCTTCGGTGGATCCGTAGGTTTCCGGCGGGTAGATCAGCGCGGTGGCAACGCCCAAGGCACCGTCGGCCATCTCCTCGGTGACCAGGCCCTTCATCAGGTCTAGTTCGGATTTCGTGGCGGGCCGGTCATCGAAGCCGACGGCGTAGGGCCGCAGGGTCCCGTGGCTCACAAAGGACGCCACGTTCTGGGACGTCCCGGTGGATTCCATGTGCGCCAGGAACTCCGAGAGCCTCGACCAGGTGACCTCGAGCCCGCCCTTGACGTAGGCGTGTTCCAGGTTGCGCTGCATCCCCGGGGTTAGCGGCCCCAGCGCTCCGCCCTCACCAAAGATCTGGGTGGTGACACCCTGCATCAACTCCCCCAGCGACCGTGGATCGTCCAGGATGGAGAAGTAGGCATGGGACAGCACGTTGATGAACCCGGGGCTCACCGCCATGCCGCTGGCGTCGATCACGCGCTGCGCCGGTGCATCGATAGCGCCAACGGACACGATCTTGCCGTCGGAGATGCCGATGTCCACCCGCTCGGCGGGACCCTCCCCTCGGTAGACGGTCCCGCCTTGAATCACCAGATCGAGCATGCCTTCTCACCTCAGGGTCGCGTGGGCTGGTCCACTACGACCCTAAGGCAGAGGGGCGCGTTCTACTCGACGACGTCGATCTCCAGGGCCACGAACCCGGCTGGCGGCAGGTCGAAGTTCAGGACGCCGTCGGTGATGCTAGCGCCGGTGAACTCCTTGGGTGCGACCTTGGTTGGGTCGGCGGCGCTGTTGTGGTCGGCGACGTCGTCGGAAGCCAGAATCCGCCCACGGATCGCACCGGTCTGCCGGCCACGCAGGGACAGGGCGACCGATACGCCGTCGTCCGGGTCGAGGTTGGCGGCGGAGATGGTGATCTTGCCGTCCTTGGTGGAGGCGGTGACCGAGACCGTGGAGACCTCGGTGTCCTTGACGCTGGTGCTCGGGACCCCGGCGGTGGGACGCACCGGCAGGTGGGTAGCGTCCTGGTGCCCAGCGTTCATGGCGAACACGTGATAGGTCGGGGTGAGTACCATAGTGCTGCCATCGGTGAGCACCATCGCCTGCAGCACGTTGACGGTTTGGGCGATATTCGCCAGCGTCAGGCGGTCGGCGTGGTCGTGGAATGCCTCAAAGTGCACCGCGGCCACCAGCGCGTCCCGCACGGTGTTCTGCTGGTACAGGAACCCAGGGTTGGTGTCAGGTTCAACGTTCCACCAGGTGCCCCACTCATCCAGGGCCAGGCCGATCTTCTTGGTCGGGTCGTAGGCGTCCATGACGGCGGCGTGCCCGGCGATCAACTCGCGCACGCGACCGGCGCGGCGGATGGTCTCCCAGTACTCCTCGCGGGTGAACTTGGTGGCCGAGCCCTTGTCCTGCCACGGGCCCGACATCGTGTAGTAGTGGAAGGACAGCGACTGGAAGGTGTTGCGCGGTTCCCGGTCTCCCAAGCCCTTGGTGATCTGCTGCATGAGCGTTTCGGTCCACGCATAGTCGTCGACGTTGCCGCCCGCGGCCACTCGGTAGAGCTTGTTGTCGCCATGGTTGCGGGCGTAGGTGGAGTGCGCCCGCGCCAGGGAGGCAAACTGCCCGGCGGTGAGGTTTCCACCGCAGCCCCACGGCTCGTTACCGATGCCGAAGAACTTCACCTTCCATGGCTCATCACGTCCGTTTTCCCGGCGCAGGGTGGACATCGGGGAGTCATCGCCGCGGGTCAGGTACTCCACCCACTCGCTGGTTTCCTTGACCGAACCCGAGCCGACGTTGGCTGAGATGTAGGGCTCGGTCTCCAGGAGCTCGCACAGGGCCATGAACTCGTGGGTGCCGAAGTGGTTGTTCTCCACCACGTCGCCCCAGTGGGTGTTGACCATCCGCGGGCGCTCCTCGCGCGGGCCAATGCCATCCATCCAGTGGTATTCATCGGCGAAGCAGCCGCCGGGCCAACGCAGGTTGGGGATCGCAATGTCGCGAAGCGCCTGCACCACGTCGGCACGGATACCGCCAACGTTCTCGATCTCGGAGTCCTCACCGACCCAGAAGCCTTCGTAGATGCAGCGGCCTAGGTGCTCGGCGAAGTGGCCATACAGGTGCCGGTTGATGACCGGACCAGGAACATCAAGGTCGACGGCGGCGGCGAAGTTAGACATCAGTGCGCTCCATTGAGACTGGGGTGTTCTCGCGAAATGAGAACGTTAACAACGTGTGGGAATCATCCTTGCACACTTCGGTGAGAGCGGGGAATCACCGATGGCAGATTGGCCGCTCTCACAGCTGGATCGCGATCGGCCACGCCGCTCTCAGCTACGTCCCGATCAGCTACGTCCCAATCAGCTGCGTCGCGATGCCGCCCGGGCGGCGATCCCGATCAGCGGGATCTGCAAGGGCAGCCGCACCAGGGAACGAATGAACAGGGCCTTGGACCGTCTGTCCCCATCTCGCTTAGAGCGCTTGGCTAGGTCGATAGACATCTGCACATTGGCGGGCCAGATAGCCACCAGCAGCGCCGCGCTCGCAGCGCCGGCGGCTTGCCGAGTCTTGGGGTGAGCGAGCCCGGCGGCGCACGCCAATTCCGCGACTCCGGAGGCGATGACGAACTCACGTGAATGACCGCGCAGGGGCTTAGGGATGATCGGCTCAAACACCTGGGGCTTGACCAGGTGCAACACGCCGGAGACCGCGAACGGTCCAGCCACTGCCCACAATTCGCGCGGGAATCCGTTAGTGCTCATCCATACATTGTGCCGCGATGTACCTGACTTCGGCGAGCCAACACCGGATCTTCCGGGTGCAGCACGCCGTCGCTCGTAATTTCGGAAAAGCCAAACGGCCTGGTTCCAACTTTACGTTGGAACCGGGCCGTTTCTTAGTGGCGGGGGGAGGATTTGAACCTCCGACCTCCGGGTTATGAGCCCGGCGAGCTACCGAACTGCTCCACCCCGCGTCGGTCTCACCAGGTTACTTCCCGGTGGGATCGGGATGCAAATCGATAGCTAGTGGCCCTGCACACACATGCGATCAGGCCTTTTGCTACCTACCCGCCCACCGGGCTACCTGGCTAGCTAGGGACTATTCGTCCCCGGCGTCACCTTCGCCTTCGCTTTCGCCACCACCGCTGAGTTCCTCATCGGCGGCAACTGCACGCTCCAACGCCTCGGCCAGTCGCTCCTGGGCCTCGCCGTAGGCGGTCCAGTCGCTTTCGGCCAACGCAGCCTCGGCGTCTGCCATCGCTTCATTGGCATCCGACAGCGCCTCGTTCAGACGCTCCTGAGCACCGCTGGTGTCCGGGGCGTCCGGCGTTTCGCTCTCGTCAGGAGTCGGATCTTCATCCGGGGTCTCCTCATCGTCGGGCTCGGTGCCCGGGGGCGCGTCCGGCGCATCTTCGGCATCGGGGTCGAAGGCGGGATCGTCCGGATCAACGATGACGTCCTCACGATCCACGCCGGCGTCACCGGCTTGCGCACCGGAGTCACCCTCGAAGATCTGGTCCAGGGCCTCATCGAGCGTTTCGGCGAATCCGACGGAGTCACCGAAGGCCACCAGCACGCGCCGCAGCAGCGGGAACTGTGTTCCGGTATCGGACTGCACGTACACCGGTTGCACGTACAGCAGACCGCCACCGACGGGCAGCGTCAGCAAGTTACCTGGCAGCACCTCTGACCCTTCACGGCGCAGAATGTTCAACTCACCGGCAGCTGCGGCATCGGAGTTGAAGTTGTTCTGCACCTGACCGGGGCCGGGCACCGTCAAGTCACGCGGTAACTCCAATAATCGGATCGTGCCGTAATCCTCATCGACAACACCGTCCTCGCGCCCAGGTTCGGCATTGACCGACATGAACCCGGTCAACACATTCCGGGTGTCGTCATTGAGGATGAACGTGGATGTCAAGGAGAACGTCGCCTCATCCTGAGTCGGCATCTGCAAGCTCAGGTAGTACGGCGGCTGGGCGAAGTTGTTGTCCGCTGGGTCCTCCGGGGTTCGCCAGAAGTCACCACCAGAGAAGAAGCTCGCCGCATCGGTCACGTGATACCGGTTCAACAGCTCGCGCTGCACCTTGAACATGTCCTCGGGGTAGCGCAGGTGGCCCATCAGGTCACCGGAGATCTCCGAGATCGGTTGCACCATGTCCGGGAAGACCTCTTGCCAGGTCTTCAGGATCGGGTCTTCCTCATCCCAGGCATAGAGCGTGACCGAGCCGTCATAGGCGTTGACCACGGCCTTCACCGAGTTCCGGATGTAGTTCACCCGCTCCGGCATCGCGGCCTGCACCTGCTGCCCACGCTCGGGGTTCAGCGCATCGACGGTGGCATCGGACAGTTGCTGCAGCGAGGAGTACGGGTACTCCGCCGTGGTGGTGTACGCATCGACCACCCACACCACGTCCTTGGTTCCGTCACCGTTCTGGTCGACGACGGCGGGGTAGCTGCGACCCTCCAAGGTCAAGAAGGGTGCCACTCGAGCCACGCGCTCGCGCGGGTCGCGGTGGTACAGGATCTGGGACTCCGAGGTCACCCGCTCGGAGAACAGGATCTGCTCGCTGCCGAACCGGGCCGCGTACAGCAGTTGGCTCCACAGGTTCCCGATCGAGGGGCCACCCTCACCTGTGTAGGTGCGGTTCACCTGCCCGTTGGGGGCGTCGTCATCGGGGTAGTCCAGCTCCCACGGTTCGGTGCCCTCGGGGGCACCGACGATGGAGTAGTTCGGGGAGTTTTCGGAGAAGTAGATCCGCGGTTCGTAATCCCCCATCACACCTTGGCTCGGGATGCCAAGCTCGGAGAAGCTGGGCCGACCGTCATCGGTGGTGGTGTTTCCGTAGGCGGAGACAACGCCGAAACCGTGGGTGAACACGGTGTGGTCGTTAGTCCAGTTCCGCTGGCCGGTGCCATCGAGGTTGATGTCACGCACGGCGATCACGGTGTCCCGCAGCTCACCGTCGACCTCGTAGCGGTCCACGGTCAGGTTGTCGGGGAAGGTGTAGTACTGCCGGTTCTGCTGCTGCTGGCGGAACGTCGGGGAGACGATGTTGGGGTCCAGGAGCCGGATCGAGGCGGTCGACGCCGCATCCTCACCCAGCGCTCCGGCGGTACCTTCCAGACGCGCGTTGTACGTTTCGGTCTCGATGTCCTCCAGGTCGTAGGCGGACAGGGTGGCATCGATGTTCCGTTGAATGAATTCCGATTCCAGGGCCTGCTCGTTCGGGTTCACCCGGACGGCCTGGGTGATCGCGGGCACCGCGCCCCCGGCAACCAGTCCGGTGACCACGGTCAGCGCGATACCGGCGGCGGGGAAACGCCACTTGCCACGGGTTCCGAAGATGAACATCAGTGCCGCCACGAAGAGGCAGGCGAAACCGAGGATCCAGCGGGCCGGGAGCACCGCGTTCACCTCGGTGTAGTTGGCGCCGTCGAACCGGTCACCGGGGCTGGTGAGCAGCGAGTAGCGGCCCAGCCAGTAGTTCACGCCGATCAGCAGCAACACCAGACCGCCGAGGATGCTCAGCTGGATCCGGGCCGGCTTCTCCGCCCGGCGCTGGCCGGTGAGCTGAATGCCGCCGTACAGGTAGTGCGTGAACAGTGCCGCGGCCAGGCCAAACACCGTGGCCCACAGCAGGAAGGAGATTCCAAAGCTGAGGAACGGCAGAGTGAAGACGTAGAAGCCCACATCCATCCCGAACTCGGGATCGGACTGCCCGAAGGACTGGCCGTTGATGGCCAGGAGCGCGGGCTGCCACTGGGTCGCAGCCGCAGATCCGGCGAAGAAGCCGATCACGATCGGGGCGGCGATGAACGTCAGGCGGCGCAGCGGGTCGAAAGCTTCGCGGTACCGCTCCAGGTCGCGTTGTTGCGCGGTGGTCGGAACGTAGACCGGACGGCTGCGGTAGGCGATGCGCAGGTTGACCCAGACCACCGCCCCCATCAGCAGGAATCCGATGACAAACAGTACCGCACGGGAGATCCACTGGGTCAGCAGCACTCGGGAGTAGCCGACCTGGTCGTACCACATCCAGTCCGTCCAGAACCGGGACATAGCAAGGAAGATCACAACGACCGCGGCTAGGACGGCGATCGTTGGAATCAGTGGCCCACGCCGAGATCTCGTCGCGCTCGACGATGAGGAGGATGGACGTGAAGATTCTGAGGACACAGGCTCAACCTTGGCGATTCGGAAAGGCAGTCGGTGGACGGGACGTGATGCGACACAGCACGCGCCCCACATCAATTTTCACATACGTTTGAAGATGCGGAACCATGCACTTATGAATGACGCCACGAGAGCCAGCGCCCTGGCCACCGCCGTGACCCTGTTGGAGCAACGAATCGCGGTGCGCGGGTGGGAGTCCCCCATCGGCGTTTTCGCGCTTGTTCGCACGGCGAACATGTCCCCGCAAGACGCGGCAGCGGCGGGTTTGGAGGCTACCGACGCCGATCACCTCACGCCGATCGAGCAGGAGGGGCTGCCGCAGGCGGAGTCATTAGAGGAGTTGCTCGCGCAGATCACCTGGCCCGATGAGGTCGATGGCGCCGCCATCTGCGTGGAGCGCATCACCATTCCCCCGGAGGTGGAGCAGACCCTGCCGGCGGATCCGGATGAGGCGATGGGCGTCCTTATGGACCACCCACAGCGTCAGGACGTACGGATCGTGGTGGGAGTGATGCGGGGAGGGGACTCCTGGTGCGTCCTGCGCTCACGCGCCAACGACTCCGATGACGCCGTGGCCGGTTCCCCCGATGCCGCGCCGGGTCTGGTGCACGCGTTGGGCGCGACTCTCCTTTAGTGGGAGCGACGCTCCTGTAGGCAGGGCAGCAGCTAGGTTACTGAGCGGGGCAACCCGGCACCTGCGCGTCCGGGTCCTGGGCGATCTGCTCCACAACCTCGCGGGCCTCGGCGAGGGTGTCCACGGCAGCCACCTGTAACCCGGACGGGATGTTGCCGACCACCTCGTTGCAGTTGGCAGTCGGGGCGATGAAGTGGGTGGCGCCGTCGCGGACCGCGCCCCGCATCTTCAGGTCCACTCCCCCGATCGCGCCCACTCGCCCGTCCAGGCCGATCGTTCCGGTGCCGGCGATGACCTGCCCGCCGGTGAGGTCATCGGGAGTGAGCACATCGATGAGGCCGAGGGCGAACATCACCCCGGCGCTGGGACCGCCGACGTTGTCGATCGCGATCTGCACATCGATCGGCACGTCGATGTCCGCGTCCAGGAAGATACCCAGCAGGCTTCCGCCGCGACCATCATCGGTGGTGACGATCTCTAAGGCCTGTTCCTCGCCGTCGCGCTGGACGAACAAGGTGGCGGTGGATTCGGCGGGCGTCGCCGCCAACGGTCCGGACAGGTCGGCGTAGGTGACGATGTCGCGGCGTGGCTCATCGGGGACTTCGATGGCGAGGATCTCATCGCCCTCCTCGACGATCCCGGCGGAGCCACCGGCCGGGTCGGCGCCGACGATCTCCAAGGTCAAGGGCACCTCATAGTCCAGTTCGGTCAGCGCCGAGACGATCGCGTGCTCCTGTGAGGTGGCCATCTGCGCGGCGGATCGGGCGTCGCGCTCCTCCCGGGTCTCATCTGGCGCGAAGACCGCCTCCACGGGCATCACCCGCTGGTTTGAGCTCCAGTAGCCAAAGATCACGTTCGGGGCCCGTACTTCAAACCCGGGGCCACCGGAGGTCTCCACCGTGGTCAACCGCAATTGGCCATCTGTGGGGTAGGTCTCGGTGTCTTCGACGTTGATCAGCGTGACGACCTCGTCCTCGCCCTCATCATCGCCATCTCCAGCATCACCGTCGTCGTTGTCGTTATCGCCATCTCCAGCATCGCCGTCGTCGTTGTAGCCCATGAGGGTGTCGAAGGTCGGCCCCGCACCCTGCACCGCATAGGGCACCGGCAAACTCAGCATCGCCGCCACCAGGGCGAAGGTCGCTAAACCACTGCTGAGCATGACGATGAACCGGGGCGTAAAGATCGGCCTAGAGGTGATCCGCGGATCGTTCGTGGGCATGCCCGGTGGAACGCTCAGGGGCACGCTCGAGGGCGCCGATCCGCCGGCCGGTTCTCCAGCGTTCGGCGGCACCAGGGCCGGGTCTTGGGGCGATGACATGTCACCTATCATCACCCCTCACTGCGCCGACAGCGAAAGCGGCACCCCAGCATGACCATTTCCGCCATTGTGTGGTTACGGTGAGGCATGAGCCAAACGCCAAACGACCCGGGCGACTTCAACAATTCCCCGGACTCCCCTGGGCCCGACCAATGGCGCCAGATGTTGGAGTCCTTGTTGGGCCCGGACGGCGCCCAAGAGGCGATGCGTGCGATGGAGGCCAGCGGCATGGACCTGTCGCAGTTGAGCGCAATGGCGCCGGGTGGCGCGAACCCCGAACAACTCGCCGCCGCGATGGCTCAGATGCGACAGGTGCTGTCCACCGATGACGACGGCGAATCGGACTGGAAGATCGCCAAAGACGTGGCCCGCCAGGTGGCGCACACCGGCGGTGACCCCTCGGTGACCAGCGCCGAAGCCGAGAAGGCTAAGCGCGCAATTGCCGCGGCGGACCTGTGGTTGGACGTGGCCACGGACCTGCCTCCGGCCGGTGGCCAGCAGATCGCCGCTTCCCGCGCCGACTGGGTGGAGCGCACCCTGCCGGTGTGGCAGCAGGTGGCCGACCCGATCGGGAGTTCGGTGGCCGACGCGCTAGCGAACACGATGGGTGCCGCCGGGCCAGAAATGCCCGAGGGCGTAGACCCGGGCGTGGCCCAAATGTTCGGCGGTGTGGACATGGGTGCCATGGTTCGCAAGCTGGGCCGCCTGTCCTTCGCGATGCAGGTGGGCCAAAGCGCCGGGACGCTCGCCCGCGAGGTATTCGGCGCCACCGACACCGGCCTGCCCCTGCTGCGCGATCCCGCGGTGCTACTGGTGCCGGCGAACTTGGATGAGTTCGCCAAAGACCTGGACGTGCCCACCGAAGAGGTGTGGCACTTCCTCGCGGTCCGCGAGGCCGCGCACGCCCGACTGTTCAACCACGTGCCGTGGTTGCGCTCGCAGTTGCTGGATGCCGTGACGGCCTACGCCCGCGGCATCGAGATCGATCTGGCCCAGCTCGAAGACGCGGTCCGAGACATCGATCCCACAGATATGGATCAACTCCGTGATGCGCTCGGCGGCGGGATCTTCATGCCCCAGCGCACCCCCGAGCAGGAGCGCGCGCTCCTGCGCCTGGAAACCCTCTTGGCGCTGATCGAAGGCTGGGTCGAGGAAGTGACGGCCGCCGCCGTGGCCCCGCACCTGCCGCATGCGGTGCCGCTGCGGGAGATGTTGCGCCGACGCCGGGCCGCCGGCGGACCAGCCGAGGACACTCTGCGCACGCTCGTTGGCCTGGAGTTGCGCCCGCGCCGGGCGCGGGACGCGGCGAGCCTGTGGGCGCTGATCGCCCGCGCAAACGGCATCGGTGGACGCGATGACCTGTGGTCCCACCCCGACGTGTTGCCCGATGAGCAGGACCTTGATGACCCCAACGGCTTCGCCGCCCGGCGCGAGCAGGCCCGCACCGAAGACGCCGACGTCGATGACGCCCTGAGCAAGATGCTGTCCGGGGAGTTGGGGTACAGCGAGGGCGCTCGGGAGCACGATGAGGCTGCGGAGTCTGGTGACTCTGAACCTGCCGAGGAACCGGACGACGGCGAGAACGACGACAAGTCCGAGGGCAACAACGACAACGAGCCACCGAAGAACCCACGCTGAACGCGCCGGTTATCCACAGATAACCCACACCCCGCCAGCGGCGATCTGCTCAACCGTGCGACGGTGCTCTCCTAGATCAGGAGGGGCACATGTGGGTACTACCGGGATTCGAGGTGTATTGGCGGGCACCCGGCGAAAGCCAGATCGGACTCGATCACCGGTGCGCCACCAAGTTGTCGCAGTTGAGCGCGGCCGAACAGCACCTCTTGGAGCGACTACCCGCCGCCACCGAGGTCACCGAGTTGCGCGCCCGCGGGCGTGAACTGGGCATCACCGTGGCGCGGATGAGGGTGCTGCTGCAAGCTCTACGCGCGGCCGGGTACCTGGTGAGTGACATGGATGAGCGCACGCATCCGGCCGGGCATGACGACCCCGACGTGCGCTACTGGAACCGGGCGGCAGTCGCCGGCCACGCATTCCCGGCCACTCGCGCCCAGGCGGTGGTGGCCCTTGAATCGATCGGCGCACTGGGATTGCGGATCGGGTGCATTCTGGCGCAGGCCGGCGTCGGCACCCTGGTTCTGCTCGACGACGGCGAGGTTCGCCCCCATGACGTGGGCGTCGGGACCTACCGGCCCACCGACGTCGGCCATCGACGCACCCAGGCGGCGTTGCCGATCCTGCGCGCGGCGCACCCCAAGGTGCGAACCTGGCTGCGCCCGCAACGGCACCCGGACCTGACGATACTCACCCAGTTCGGGGTGGTGGACCCGGTGTTATACCGAGAGCACATGCGCAACGACGCGCTGCACCTGCCCGTACTCGTCGGCGACCTGGACGTGGTCATCGGTCCGCTGGTATCGCCGGGGACGGGACCGTGTTTGCGGTGTTTAGACCTGCACCGGCACGATCTGGACGGCCGGTGGTCGGCAGTCGCGGCACAAGCGGCCGGACGACCGGAGTTCGGGGTGGAATCGTCCCTGGAATGGACGGCTGCCGGGATTGCCGCAACGCAGGCGCTGGCGGTCATCGACGGTAGGGAATCCGCGGTGCTGGGCCGGACGGTGGAGTGCAGCGCCTGGGACCCGATGCCCCGCCAGCAGCAGTGGGCGCCCCACGATCAGTGCGGGTGCGCCCCGGCCACGCTCACCGCACAGGTGCGATGAACGGGCCGGTGGCGAACCACAGAACCGGGACCGGGCCTCCGGTGTAGCGCGGCTTAGGCCGCCGGGTTGGCGCGGGCTGGCGCATGAGGATCATCCTTCCGAGGGCGTCCGCGGCCGCGTTTGCGGGCCACGATGGTGCCTTCAACGAAGACCTCACCGCCCCAAACGCCCCACGGTTCGCCACGCGATGTCGCTCCCTGCAGGCATTGCGCCCGGATGGGGCACTCCTGGCACAGGGCCTTGGCTGCCTCAACCTGTGCGCTCTGTTCGGCGAAGAACAGGTCCGCACGGCTCACGTCCTGGCAGGGCAACGCGACATCGTCGCTAGTGGGCAAGTCATCGGCGAGTGAGCCGATGGGCCAACTGGTGGACGACCCTGACATGTGGTCAAGAATCGATGTGTACTGCACGAGATGCTCCTGAGCTATGGTGATGGTCAGCTGGGCTGGACCACAACGTCATGTGAAAAATGACGAAAGGCCGCGAACCTCTTTGGGAGGGCTCCGCGGCCGATGCGCGCTGCTAGGAGAGTTCTAGTGCGGGACCGAGGAGCCGGTGGTGGCGATTCCGAAAGCCGTATCGCCACCGTTGGCGGGTACTGGCTCTGGACGCAAACGCGCGAAAGAGCCCGTGAACACCACGTTGGTAGCGGGTTGGCTATCGAGATTCATCTGGATCTTCATCACTTGGTGCTCACCTCCTCGAGCGTTGGGAACCGTCTGATGCTGGCTAGGCACGGCTCTGTCTGTCAGGAACGATGTCAACACTAGAACCGTGCTGAGCCGGATGCCACTCTTTTTTAGAACTTTTTTCGAGATTCTTTTTTCAGGCCGGATCTTGGGGCTGTGTGGCGGCTTCGTCACCCCGGACGACGGCGAGAATCGTGGCCCCATATCGCTCGAGTTTCGTAGGACCAATGCCGCGCAAGATCGCCAACTGGCGCAGGTCCTTGGGGCAGGCGGAGGCGATCGACTTCAGGGTCGCGTCATGCAGGATCGTGAACGCAGGTTTGCTGGTTTCGTCGGCCACGGCCGATCGCCACACCTTGAGCCGCTCGAATACCTCGGCGTCGACGTCGGGCTCAAGTTCGACGATCCGGTTTCCGCGGTGCCGCCCGCCGGTGCGCTCCGGGGCGGGAGCCGCAGGCCAGATGCCGTCGAGGAACCGGGAGGGTTTACGCGAGCCCCGGCCGCCGGTCGTGCGTGAGCGCCCGTAGGAGAGCGACAGGTGGCGGCGGGCCCGAGTGATCCCGACGTACAGCAGCCGGCGTTCCTCCTCGATCGCCGCGGCCCCCTCGGCCAGGGAGATCGGCATCAGACCTTCGCAGACACCGACCAGGAACACCGCGTCCCATTCCAGCCCCTTGGCCGAGTGCAGTGACGCCAGCGTCACCCCCTGCACCGCCGGGGCGTGTTGGGCGGCGGCACGTTCTGCGAGTTCGGCCACGTACTCATTCATGTCCGCTTCGCGGGTGGTGGCCAGTTCATCGGCAAGCGCCACCAGGGAATTCAACGACTCCCACCGTTCTCGCACGGCGCCTCGAGCCGCGGGGGCTTGGTCGGTCCAGCCCATGGAGCTGAGCACATCGCGAACGGTTCGGGGCATCGTCTCTTCGCCTGCCGAGCGGGCCGCGCCGCGCAGCAACACGATCGCCTCACGCACCTCGGACCTGGAGAAGAACCGCTCCCCACCGCGCACCAGGTATCCGACGCCGGCCTGAGCCAGTGCCTGTTCGTACGCCGGGGATTGGCCGTTGGTGCGGTAGAGCACGGCGATCTCGCTGGCCTGCACGCCGGAGCGAATGAGGTCTTTGATCCGCAGCGCCGCTCCCCTGGCTTCCTCCTCATCATCGGAGTAGGAGTCGAACTTCACCGCCGGCCCGCTGGGTTGCTGAGCGATCAGCTCGACGGCGGCCGCGGAGCGGGCCTTACCGGCGCGGGCGAGCACGTTGTTCGCTAGCGACACCACCTGTGGGGTGGAACGGTAGTCGCGGTTCAGCGTGACCACGGTGGCGTCCTCATACCGGCGGCGAAAGTCGGTAAGGAACTTGGGTGTGGCCCCGGTGAAGGAGTAGATGGTCTGGGAGACATCGCCCACGACGCACAGTTCCTTGCGCCCGCCGAGCCATAGGTCCAGCAGCCGCTGCTGCAATGGGGAGACGTCCTGGTACTCATCGACGATGAAGTGCCGGTACTGGTTGCGCACGGTCGCGGCGATCTCCGGGTGCTCGGTGAGGATCCCGACCTGCAGCAGCAGAACATCTTCAAAGTCGATGACGCCGCGTTCCTCCTTGACCTGCTCATAGACGCTCAGCAGCCGGGAGATCGTGGTGGGCGGGTGTCCGGCAACGTCGGAGCGGCCGGCTCGCTGAGCGGCCTTGGGGTAGCCATCGGCGGTGATCATCGAAACCTTTGACCACTCGACCTCACCGGCGAGGTCACGGATCGCGAGCCGATCCACGTCCAGGCCGAGGCGTCCGGCAGCCTCGGCGATCAGGGAGGCCTTATGCTCGGCGATCCTGGGGATACCCCCACCGATCGCCTGGGGCCAAAAGTAGGACAGTTGCCGTAACGCGGCGGCGTGGAAGGTACGCGCCTGCACCCCGCCAACACCCAGATCACGCAACCGGGACCGCATCTCACCGGCGGCGCGGGCGGTGAACGTCACGGCCAGCACCGCCGAGGGTGAGTAGGTGCCGGAGTGCACTCCATTGGCGATTCGGTAGGTCACCGCCCGGGTCTTACCCGTCCCGGCGCCGGCCAGGACGCACAACGGCCCGGTCAGGTGCTCGGCCACGGCCCGCTGGTCTGGGTCGAGGGCCGATAGCAACGAGGAAGGGTCCGGGGTGCTCACGGTTTCTCATTGTTCCAGCCGGCACCGACACTGCGGAACAATGGTGGCAAGTGGGGCGTTGCACCAATGCCCGCAATCCACCGTCTCTAACGCAAGGAGTTCGACCGTGACCGTGAGTTCACCGCCAGCCGGAAGTGTCGTCATGTTCACCACCACGTGGTGCGGATACTGCCGCCAACTCAAGCAGCAGATGGATCGTGCCGAGGTCTCCTACAGTGAGGTCAACATCGAAGAAGACGAGGCTGCGGCGGCGTTCGTTGAGAAGGCCAACGACGGGAACCAGACCGTCCCCACCTTGCTGTTCTTTGATGGCAGCACCGCAACGAACCCGTCCTTGAAGGAAGTTCAGGCGCGCATCGGAGCCTGAGCATCGGACTTAGAACGTCGAACTCGTTGGCAACTCTTCGCCGAACCACGCGGCGATCAGGTGGTGGGCGATCGAGGTGGACCGAGGTAGTTGAACCTGGCCATGGTTCACTGCTTGGGTGAGTTCATCCCTGGTGACGAACATGGCCGAGGTGATCTCCTCGCCGTCGGGCATGACATCCGTGGTCAGTGCCCGCCCCCGGAACCCCGCCATCAGCGAGCCGGGGAATGGCCAGGACTGTGAGGCGCTGTAATCGGCCTGGCCCACGGTGATTCCGGTTTCTTCGAGCACTTCGCGGCGCACGGCCGCCTCCAGAGATTCCCCGGGTTCCACGAACCCGGCGGGCAGGGAGTACCGGCCTTCGGGCCAGGTGGCGGCGTGGCCAAGCAGGAGGCGGTCATCGTCGTCGGTGATCGCCATGATCACCGCCGGGTCGGTGCGCGGAAAGTGCTGAGAGCCGTCGGCCGGGCACTGCCGCACCCAGCCGGCCTCGGTGACGGTGAGCTCGGTGGCACAGCGCGGGCAAAAGGTGTTGGTGTGGTGCCAGTTCGCCAACGCCAGGGCCTCGGTGGCCAGGGCCGCGTCCTTGGCGGCCATGGTGGCGCCGATGTCGCGGAGGTTGGATTGCTGCAGGTCGGGGGCACCCTGCGGGTCGTCGGTGCGCCGGGCTAACTCCTGACGAAGTTCCACCCCACTGGAGGCGCCGTGCACGGCTGCGAAGTAGCTGCCGCCGTCATCGCGCCCGAGGTAGATCAGTAAATCCTGCGGGTCGATCGGCGCGGTGGGAAGCGCCGAGGTGGTCCCGGCTACGCCGGTGTAAAACACGTCGGTGGCATCGCTGGTCAGCACTTCACCGTCGATGAGGTGCAGCACCCTGGTGGAGGGTCGGGTGAGCAACTCCTCGATTCCCCGGGCATCGCTGCGTTGTAGGGCATCACGGTCCACTTCGTGCCGGTTCAGCGGCAGTTGTTCTGAGCGCACTGTCCCCACCGTAGTCAAGGTGCGCCCCATCACCGGACACACCGCGCGCGCCGAGGGTCAGGCGGGGCGCGCGGGCGTACGTTAAGAGGGTGTCGCACAGCCCTCGCTCTCCCCTCGCGCTCGCCGCGTTAGCCACCGTCGCCATCCCCGGGATGGACGTGGTGGCGACCCGACCGTCTCAGCACCCGGCCACGGACTTCGACGTGGTGGACCTGATGGATCGTCAAGGTGGCCGGTGGGTGGTCCGAGCACCCAAGGATGCCGCCGCTGGGGCAGCGCTGGAAGCGGAGATCGACCTGCTCGCGGGCCTGCGTCAGGTACCCGACCTGATGTTCGAGGTAGCCCATCCCACGGGCTTCGCCCCGCTGGACACCGGCGGCCGGGCGGTGGTGCACCCAGACCTTCCCGGCACCGCACTGAACCCGGAACAGGTGTCCCACGCGCTGGCCAGGAACGTCGGGCGAGTGCTGGCGCAGATCCACGACATGGACACCGGCGTGATCGCCGACGCCGGACTGCCGGTGTACTCCGCCCAGGAGTACCGCACCAGGCGGCTGGCCGAAGTCGATGAGGCCGCCGCGACCGGGCACGTGCCGTCGGCGCTGCTGAAGCGATGGGAGCAGGCGCTCGAGGACGTGGCGATGTGGAAGTTCATCCCCTCGCCCTGCCACGGTGATATCGCCGGTGAGCACCTGCTGGTGGCCGATGACGGCGTGGCTTCGGTGCTGAACTGGTCCCAGGCCCGCGTGGCCGATCCCGCCGATGACCTCGCCTGGCTGATCGCGGCGGTGTCGGAGGAAGCCAGCGACCTCATCATGGAGTCCTACCTGAGCGCGCGGGGTGAACGCGCAGATGAGTTCCTCGAAGCCCGCGCATTGCTGGCCAGTGAGTTGGCCCTGGCACGGTGGTTGATGCACGGGGTGCGGGTCCGGGACAACGAGATCATCGACGACGCGGTGGACATGCTCGCCGACCTGGACGCCGGCACCCAGGATGCCGACCCGATCGGGTATGTCGAACCAGAGCCAGAGCCGGAGCCGGAAATCGAGCCAGAGCCTGGGCCTGAGCCTGACATCGAACCAGAGCCTGCCTACGAGGCGGAGTTTGAAGCGGAGTACGAGTCTGCGGACGAGCCAGAGTACGAGCCCGAGTACGAGTCGGGGTTCGGCGACGTCTCCAAGCGCACCAGCAGCGGACCCAACGACCCGACCGGTGCGATTCCGACGTCGGCTCTCCCCGGTGGAACTAGTCATGACGACGACGGCGATCTAGACGAAGCAGCCGAGGATGACCTGCGGGAGCCCGACTACGGGCGCTCGGGAGGCAACGGCGATGACTCCCCCACCGGGCACCTACCCGCCGTCGACCCTGGTCCTCGTCACTAGCCTGGTCCTCGTCACTAGCCTGCGCACAATTGGCGCGAGCCAGCGGGCCGCGGCCCACACCACCACGGCACCCAAAAGTGCACCGGCGAGCACGTCGTGGAAGAAGTGCACGCCCACGAACACCCTGCTGAGAGCGACGCCGATGCCCAACGGTACGGCGAGCAGGGCCAGCGGTGCCCAGCGCTTCGACATCACCCACACTCCGACGGCCAGGGCGACCGCGATCGTGGAGTGATTGCTCGGCCAAGAGAAGCTCGTTGGTACCGGACATTCCGCGATCGTTGTCACGGCGAGATCTTGGCAGGGTCGAGTCTGGGCCACCAGGGCTTTCACCCCCGAGCTGATGCCGTAGGCCAGCACCACCCCAGTTCCGGTGACCGCGGCCAGAACCAGGCCGGAGGCCCGGCTCGGTTCGCTCTCACCGGGCAGCCGTGCACCCGTGGTCCACACCGAAAGGGCCGCGACCATGAAAATCCCCGCCAGCGCGTACATGCCGATTGATGAGATGCCGGCGACTGCACCTTGGACGCCGACGGGCAGTTCACCTGACCATCTGACCGTGGCGAGGAACGTCGTCGTGCGGGCTAAGAAGAGCACCAGGACCCCGATGACGGCCGTGCCGAGGCCGCCAATCGCCCAGAGGCGTTGTTGGGGTGTCAGGCGCAGGTCCATCACTCTAGGTAAACACGGCTAAACCTGCACGAGCGCAAGCAACTGCGCCTCGGTGACGTCCTGCGCGCCGATCGTCCGGTTCTCGCTCACGTAATGCAGCGACGCCTGGACCTGGTCCACCGGCACCTCGTGCAGGCGCGACCACGCCAACCGGTACAGGCTCAGCTGCACCTGAGCGGCCCGGGACGAGGCCGCGTCCCGGGGGCTCGCGCCGGTCTTCCAGTCCACGATGTGCACACCCTCACCCTCGGCGAAAACGGCGTCGATCCGGCACCGGATGGCAACGTCCTGGAGCATCGTTTCGATGTCTACCTCCACCGCGATCGGAGCTTTGGCCGCCCACGGTGAAGAAAGGAAGGCCTCCTGCAGCGCCTGCAGATCCGCGTCCGTCTCGGAGTCATCGGCCCCGGGCAGCGCGTCCCAATCGAGCAAAGTTTGGGCGCCGAAATATTGCTCCACCCAGGCGTGGAACCGGGTGCCACGCCGCGAGGCGGTGCTGGGCTGGCGTGGGATCGGCCGCCGGCGCTGGCGCCAGAACTCCTCGGGATCCCGGGCGAGCTCCACCATCGCCGAGGCCGCGAGGTGCCCCGGCCGGCTGACCTTCGCTACCCGCACCTCATCGCGCTCGGCCAAGAGCAGCTGCGCCTGGTCCCACCAGTCCTGGGCCTGCGGAGTCTGAATGAGTGCCCTGGAATCACCGCCCTCACTCTCAGCCCAGATCCGCTCCCACGCTTGGGCCACCTGCCTGGCCGGTTGCGGCCAGATCGCCACCGTTTGCTCCTGGGTGCGCGGGTTCTCTTCATGGATCGCCTCGGCCATCCAGTCGTGCCCCGGCACACCGGTATCGGCAAGGCCGTCGTCGATGAGCCGCTGCAGAAAGATCGACGGCGTCGACGGCGTCTTGCGAGTGCCCCAGATGTGGGAGGTACAGATGAGCGTGTGTCGCGCGCGGGTCATGGCGACGTAGGCCAGCCGGCGCTCCTCTGTGAGCATCCGCTGCCCCTCGAGCGCCTTGAACTCGGTGATGTGGTCGCGAACATCCGGCACATTCCCGGCGCCGGCGACCGGCAACGGCGGCAGCCACTGCTCATCGCCGCGCATCGAGTACGGCAGGGCGCGGGCGTTGGTGAGCCACCCGGTAGCGGCGTAGTCCCCGTCCTTGTTCGGCGTGATCGATGGGAAGTCCCCGGCGTTCATCCCCGCGACCACCACGGTGTCCCACTCCAGGCCCTTGGCCGCGTGCACGGTAAGGATCTGGATCGCGAGCGGGTCGGGCTCGGCAACCATGAGGTCCAAGCCGTTCTCCTCATCTTCCACCGCATCGAGGTACGCCAAGAAGGAGGCGACGCTGGCGTCGTGGACACCGCTGACGAAGGAGGCGGCCGCGGTAGCGAACGCATCGAGGTTGCGCCGCGCGTGCGCAACCGAACCGGGGACCGAGGCGATCACCTCGATGTCGAGCCCGAGCACCCGTTCGGCGGCGGTGACGAGCTCGGGAATCGGCAGATAGGTCAAGGTCCGCAGTTCCCGCAGCTGGTTGCGCAGCAGAGTCAGTCGCTCCCGGGCGGTGTCGCTCAGGGTGCGGCCAAGGTGGTCGGTCCAGCCGGGTTTGGGAAGGACGTCCAGCGCCTCGACCAGGCTCGCTTGCTCGTCAGCTTCGAGAACCTGATCAGTGCCTTGCTGATCGCCCGATTTCTGGTCGTCATCGGACTTGCGAGCCGGCCGCGCCTGCCGCCGCGACCACTGCGAGAGCACTGCCAGGTCCGCGGCGCCGAGTTGCACCGAGGGGCCGGTGAGCAGCCGCATCATCGCATCCCCCCGGGAGGGATCATGCGCCACGGTCAACGCCGAACGGACGTCGCAGACCTCCGGCGTCAGCAGCAGCCCGCCGAGGCCCACCACCTGCGCCGGTAGCCCGGCGGCCGTGAGCGCGGACTCGATGCCCGCGAATTGCGACCGTTTACGGCACAGCACCGCGGCCGACACTGGGGCGTCCGGATCGCCGGACCAGTGCTCACCCAGCAACGCCGCGATCTGTTCCGCCTCGTCCTCGATGGTCTGTGCCCGCCGTGCCAGGACCACCCCGGTGCCAGCGTTGTCGCGGTGGCGCAGCTTGGGCACCATCGCCGCCGCCTCACCGCTGCGCAGTGGCGCCGCCACCGCATTGGCGGCGTCCAGGATCGCGGTGTCATTGCGCCACGCGACGCTCAGCGGGGCTATCGCTGCTGGCTGTGAGCGTTCCGATCCTGAGCGTTCCGATCCTGAGCGAGCCGGGAACTGTTCGGGAAAGGCCAGCAGCGTCCCGGCCGCAGCGCCGCGCCACCCGTAGATGGCCTGGTTGGGATCACCGACGGCGGTCACTGGGTGACCACCACCGAACAGGTTCCGCAGCAGCGCGACTTGAGCCACCGAGGTGTCCTGATACTCATCGAGCAGCACCACTCGGTAGCGGGAGCGTTCGAGCGCGGACACCGCCGGCACCTGCTCGGTGATCTGCCCGGCCAGACGCACATGGTCGGCGAAGTCGACCACACCCTCCTCGCGTTTGCGCTCATCGAAGGCGGCCACCAGTTCCATCAAGCGTGCGCGCAGGTGCAGCGACTCGGCGACGTCGGAGACCGCTTTGATCATTCGTCCGCTGAGGTCGGTGAAGTCTTGGGCGATCTCGCGCAGTTGCTGCGCGGCCTGGGCGGGCTCCAGGGCGTGCTCGGCAAGTTCGCTGGCGAGCATCGTCACCGCCTCCACTACCGTGCTGGCGGCGTAGTCCGTTTGAACGTCCCCGGGCCAGGTGCGCACGATTTGCTCGGCGAGTTGGAACCGAGCGGCGTCGCCGATCAGCACCGCATCCGGGTCCACGGCCAGCCGCAGCCCGTGATCGGTCACCAGGGACGCGGCGTAGGAGTGATAGGTGGAGATGCGCGGCTGGTCACCCAGCCGCAGCTCGGGGCCGAGCCCGGCCCTGGAGAGCTGGGTTAAGCGGGCCCGGATCCGCGTGGATAGCTCCGCGGCGGCCTTGCGGGTGAAGGTCAATCCCAGGATCGCGTCCGGCGGCGCCATCTCATTGGCGATCAGGTACACCACCCGTGCCGCCATCGTCTCGGTCTTGCCCGATCCGGCACCGGCGACCACCAGCAGCGGGTCCAGCCCCGACTCGATGACGCGCGCCTGCTCCGGCGTCGGTTCGGGCAGGTCCAGCCCGTGCGCCAATTGCGCTGCGGTGTACTTCATCGCTGCATCCGTCCCACCCGGGCCCCTTCCTCATGGGCCGGGCACGAGGACCGCACCGGGCAATGCCGGCAGTAGTCGCCGGGCCGTGCTTCGAACTCCCCGGCCGCCACCACGGCGCCGACCTCGCTGAGCATGGTGTGCGCCCACTGCGGATCCTGCGCTTGGTCTAGTGGAAGTTGGGTCCGCACCCCCGCTTTGACCGTAGGCGCGGCGGGGAAAACCAGGGCCGCTCCCCCAGTTTCGGCCTCGCCGAACGCTCCGGCCTGGGCGGCGACCTGGTAGGTGCCCAACTGCGGGTTCTGCTCGGCGGCATCCTTGCTCGGGACGTTGCGCGAGGTCTTCAAGTCCACGATCCGCACTCGGCCATCGCTCAGGTGCTCCACGCGGTCCACCCGTCCGCGCAGTCGAACCGAGTCAAGCTCGACGTCGAAGGGCAGTTCCACGTCCACCTCACCGGAGATTCCGGCGATGTAGTCGGCCCATTTGGCGACCGCGCGCGTCGCCCGGTCGTATTGGGCCTGGTTCACCCAGCCCTCGTCCAACTCCAGTTCTTGCCATCGCTGGCGCAACTCGTTGAGCATCGTGTCGGCGTCGCCGTCGGGGTGTTTGGCGGCGATGTCGTGCAGCAGAATCCCGAACTGCTGGGCACCCGATTCCGCCGGTTGGCCGCCGTTGCGGGTCAGCATCCACCGCAACGGGCACTCGTTGAGTTGCTGCACGGTCGATGGGCTCAGGACGGGTTTATCGTCCTCGCCAAGCAGGGGGTCGGTGGTGGTCGGGCCGAGCAGTGCGCCCCACCGGCTCACCTGCGCTCCGCGGACGTCGCGCGCGGACAGATACGCCAAGACGGCCGTGGCCTCCGAGGCCGCGGCCACCTCATCGGCGCTGGGCTCACGGGAAACCTCCAGCACGGGCCGCAGCCGGGCTCGTAGCGCCCCCACTAGGCCCCTGAGGTCCAAGGGCGGTTCGACGACGGTCAACGGGCGGTCCTCACGGGGGTCCAGGAGGTCCACGAACACCGAGGGCCGGCTGTCTTCATCCAGGACCGCGGTCACCAGCAGCGACTCCCGCGCCCGGGAGCACGCCGAGACGAACATCCGCAGTTCACCTTCGGCCACTTCGCGCCGGGCCCGCCGGGCGCGTTCGGTCTCATCCTCACCGACCACCGCGCGCCCCAGCGCCAGGTCCGACAGCGCCGCTGCGCCCAGCACCGTGTCCCGGATTCGAAGGTCCGGCCAGACATCTTCCTGGACACCGACGACGGCAACGGCCTGCCACTGCTGCCCGGCAGCCGATGCGGCACTGAGCACCGAGACCGCATCGGGCACCTCGCCGTGCGCGGCGAGGGTGTCCGCGGGTAGGTCCTGGGCTTGTAAGTGATCCAAGAACGCACGCGGGCTGGCGTGGGTGGTGCGGTCCACGAACTGCTCGGCGGCCCGGAACAACGCCAGCACCGCATCGAGGTCCGAATCGGCCCGTTGGGCGCCGGGGCCGCCGCGAAGGGCCCGCTCCTGCCAGGTGCGCGCCAACGCGGTAGCGTCCCACGCGGCCCACAGCACCGTCTCAACCGTGGCGCCGGGGTCGCTCAGGGCCGCACGCGAGGCGCTGAGCACTTCACGTACTTTCGCCACCGCCCGCCGGTGGCGGGCGCCAACCTCGATCTCGCCGTCGTCCTTGGCATGCATCGGGTCAGCATTCAGCAGTTGGGTGAGCAATTCCGCGGAGGTTCGCGAGCCCTCGGCGGCGCGTTCGGCGGACCGTAGTTGGCGGCGCAGTGACCGCAAGGCCACGGTGTCCAGTCCACCGATCGGACCGGTGAGTAGATCCACCGCTTGCGGCAGCTCCAGGTGGCCCTCGATCGCTGCACCGAGCACTGTCAGTAGCGGGCGGACCGCTGGTTCTTCCCGCAACGGGCCGTCGGGACGCGTCAGCGCCAAGGGCACATCCGCGGCACGCAGGCCACGGCGAATAGCGCCCAAGTGCGTTCCCGAGCGTGCGATCACGGCCATCTGCGACCACGGCAGTTTGTGATGCAGACGGCGCGTGCGCAGCCACCTGGCGACGTAGGCGACCTCTTGGGCCGCGCTTCCGAGGATGACGGTGTTCAGCCCATTCTCAGCAGCAACCGAAGCGTCACTGGTGACGTCCCGCCGTCGACCGGCAGAGAGCACCGGCAGTTCCCGGGTGAGGCGCCGGATGGGATCACGGACCCCTTGGCCGTGCCGGTGCACGGTCCCAAGGACATGCTCGATGGCGGCCCAGGCACCATCTTGCCCCTGAGGGCTGGCCGCGGTCGCGAGCAGCGAGGGCACGCCACCTCGGAAGGCGTTGACGCTGATGTCCGGGTCGCCCAGGACCGCCAGCCGGGCGCCATCCTCGGCGAGGGCGCCGAGCAGGCGGGCGGTGGCGACGGTGGCGTCTTGGTAGTCGTCGTGGATGACCAAGCTCCACGAGGGCCGGGGCACTCCGGGGAGGTCGGCTTCCCACTCCTCTAGGGCGCCGACGGCCTCATCGACGATCGCCGCGGCGTCGTAGCGCGAGCCCCGGTCCGGGGTGATCTGGCCAAGGGCCATCACCTGGCGGTACTCGGTCAGCACCTGGCCGGCACCGACCCACTCCCCGCGGCCGTGGCGCTGACCCAGTTGGCTCAGTTGCTCCCCGCTGAGCCCGGCCTCGGCGGCCCGCATGAGCAGGTCGCGCAGTTCGTGGCGAAATGCCTGCAGGGACCACACCTGCGGTCCGATCTCGGCCGGCCAGTCGGGGGTCCGCCCGAGCCCGTCGGAGTGCCCGGCGAGGAGCTCGGCAAGCACCTGGTCCTGTTCGGGGCCCGAGATCAGGGTCGGCGCGGGCTCACCCAGGTGGGTGGCGCGCAGCCGCAGAATGGCGAAGGCCAGCGATGCCGGGGTTCGGACCACCGCGGTGCGCAGGGTGCGTCCGATCGCCCGGGTGACTTCGTCGCGGAGTGCAGCGGCGCCGGTCCGGGTTGGCACCAGCAGCATCGGCTCACCGTCGCGGTGTGCCTCACCCAGAACGAGGTGGGTCGCGAGGGTCGACTTCCCGGTTCCCGGTGCGCCATGGATGACGTGATGGCCCCCGGCCTGCACCGCCTGCAGGACGGCACGCTGGGAGTCATCGAGATCGACGTCGTCGGACATGGTTCTATCCCATCACGGCGAGGTGACATGGAACCGCACGTGACCAGATTGTGCACACCTGAAGGTGCACATCAGATTGTGCACACCAGAGCGTGCACGCGCGCCGACGCGCGCGGCGCCGGTTGGGGCTCAGCCCTCTTCGGAGATCCAGCCGTTGGGTTCGCAGCCCTGCATGAACATGGACTGCTGCAGCATGACCGGCGCATTCTGCCCGGGTGCCGGGCATTGCTCGTGCCCGTAGCCGAGCAAGTGGCCGACTTCGTGGTTCACCAGGTACTGGCGGTAGGAGGTCAGGTCGCCGCCGGCGTCATTGAAGGCGTCGGCGCCCTCGGTCCAGCGGTCGGCGTTGAGCCAGGCCACGCCCATGTTGGCGCAGGAGTAGTAGCCCGCGGTGTCCAGCGGGGCGCAGTTCTCATCGATGGATTCGGGGGTGGCCAGGACCACGCGGAAATCGGGATCACTGTCTGTGCGGGCGAAGCTCACGGGGTCCTGGGAGGACCAGCCGCGCTCGTCGTTCAAGGTCTCGATCACGAAGTTGCCGAAGGCCTCCAAGTCGAGGTCGAGATCATCTTCGGCCTCGACCTGAACGTCGATCACTCGGTGGGCGTCGGGATCGGCCGCCTCGACGTCGCCGTCGAGCACCGTGTACTCACCCGACCCGCTACGCGGGACCTCGCTGCTGATGACCCCGGCATCGAGGTCTGCCAGGGTTTCCGGGTCGCTGAGGACCTCGGGCGGGAGTGGCAACCCGCCGTCGTCGGGCACCGGGCTACTGAGCGCGGCCACGGACGTAGACGCGGCAAATACCAACGCAATACTCAGCGTGGCGGCAGCAGAAAAACGACGCATGGTCACCATGCTGCCGTAACCAAAGCGTTATCTCGACATCATGTGGCTCGTCCCACACAGATCACCGCACCGTTCGCGGTCCGCGAACTACTGGTCTGCGGTGCCAAGAAACGAGCCTACGATGGGGTCAGACACGCCCTTAGGACAGATGGAGGAACGGTGGACATCACGATCGGCATCCAGAACGTGGCCCGTGAATTGACCTTAGAATCGGATCAGAGCGCCAAGGAACTCTCGGCCATCGTGAGCAAGGCATTGGCCAACACCGCCGAGGGTGCAGTCCTGGAGTTGACCAGCAGCAAGGGCCGCACCGTGGTGGTTCCGGTGGCATCGGTTGGGTACGTCGCGTTCGGTGGCGAAGAGCAGCGTCCGGTCGGCTTCGGCACGCTTTAGTCGGAGCACTTGGCACGGCCCCAGTCGGGCCACTCGGCACCCTCTAGGCGGGCCATCAATCGCCGCGCGACGCGGTGGGATTAGTCACGTTCCCCTGGAATGGGGTGTGGGCGCGCTAGAGTTGTCGGGTACCAGACCGGTCGCCTCGATGAGTTCGAACCAAGCCTGAACGCCGAGCCTCCTCGGCACGTCCTTTCGCGATCGGCAACACGATAGGCGCTGACATTTCGCGCCGCCGATTGAATAGGGCCAGTGTGAGCAACGACCAAACTGTGACTGAAACACCCACCGACGCCGAAAACGCTGGCGTCGAGAACACCGACGTCGAGACCGTCGAGGCGGAACTCGAAGCCGTCGTCGACGAAACGATCGACGCGACCGACATCGAAGACCCGCACGCCGCGGTCTCCAAGACTTTCGCCGACTTTGGCGTTTCTGCACCGATCGTGCAGGCGCTCTCCGAAGTCGGCATCACCCACCCCTTCCCGATCCAGGCGCTGACGCTGCCGGTCGCGCTGGGTGGGCACGACATCATCGGTCAAGCCAAGACCGGTACCGGAAAGACCCTGGGCTTCGGAATCCCGCTGCTACAGGCAATCGTGGGACCCGGCGAAGATGGTTGGGACGAACTTCCGCACGCTGGAAAGCCACAGGGCGTAGTGGTTGCCCCCACCCGTGAGCTGGCCGTTCAGGTGGCTGGTGACCTGCAGGCTGCCGCGCGGCGCCGCAAGGTCCGGATCACCCAGATCTACGGTGGGCGCGCTTACGAGCCGCAAATCGATGAACTGACCCGTGGCACCGAAGTGATCGTGGGAACTCCGGGCCGCATGATCGACTTGCTCAAGCAAGGGCACCTGGACCTGTCCCGGGTGCGGACCCTGGTTCTGGACGAGGCAGATGAAATGCTCGACCTGGGCTTCTTGCCCGATGTTGAGACGCTGCTGTCCAAGACCGGCGCCAGCCGGCAGACCATGCTGTTCTCCGCGACGATGCCCGGCCCGGTTGTCACCATGGCCCGGCGGTATATGAACCGCCCCACGCACATTCGGGCGCAGGATCCAGACGACGACGGCGTGACCCTCAAGGCGATCACCCAGTTCATCTACCGTGCGCACGCGATGGACAAGGTCGAAATGCTGGCGCGGATGCTGCAGGCCAAGGGCCGTGGGCTCACGATTGTCTTCACCCGCACCAAGCGCACCGCCGCGAAGGTCTCCGATGAGCTGACCGAACGCGGCTTCGCCGCCGGCGCCATCCACGGCGACCTCGGCCAGGGTGCCCGCGAGCGTGCGCTTCGGGCGTTCCGCAACGGCAAGGTGGACGTGCTCGTGGCTACCGACGTCGCCGCGCGCGGGATCGACGTGGACGACGTCACGCACGTGGTCAACTACCAGTGCCCCGAGGACGAGAAGACCTACCTGCACCGAATCGGCCGCACCGGCCGCGCCGGGAACACCGGTACCGCGGTGACCTTCGTGGACTGGGATGACCTGCCCCGCTGGACCCTGATCGACAAGGCTTTGGGCCTGGATCGCGGCGAGCCGGTAGAGACGTACTCCTCCTCCCCGCACTTCTTCAGTGACCTGGAGATCCCGGAAGGGACCAAGGGCCGCCTGCCGCGCACCGAGCGCACGCGCGCCGGCCTGGGCGCTGAGGAGATGGAAGACCTCGGCGAGACCGGATCCCACAAGGGTGGGTCCGGCGACCGCGACGGCTCGCGTGGTGGTTCACGTGGTGGCTCGCGCGGCGGTGGCTCACGAGGTGAGTCCCGCGGTGGCGGTTCGCGTGGTGGATCCCGTGGCGAGTC
>JBMDWZ010000067.1:0-2870 GCA_048594865.1 Beutenbergiaceae bacterium | reverse complement strand
TTCCTCTTCATCGGTAAGCCCGGAGCCATCGGCCGTGGGCCTTCCCTCATCCACCGACCACTGCAACCCATCGCGAAGCGTCTGTGCTACCGGCCGCAGCTGCAGCCCAGCCGACTTCGCGCGTGCATTGGATCGGGTATTCATGCCATGCCAGGAGGGATCAGCCAGCCACAGCGGAATTGAACGTGGGCCTGCCCACTGGGCCACGTCGTGTTCCAGGAGGAAGTCTTGGCTGACGGAGACGATCGGGCCGTCGTGGCCCGCGACGCCGCGCACAGCCGCGATGTGCTCAGCGAAGGGCACCGAGTCCCCCACCGCGTTGAAGATCCCCGCCGGTCCCCCACGGGCCAGCTTCACCGACCAAGCAGCCAGGTCACGAACGTCGATGATCGACGTCGGCAACTTCGGCAGGTCTGGCACCAACGCCTTGGCATTAGGACTAGACGGGTGAGCGAACCGCATGGGCCAGTAGGTGCTGCGTCCGCTGCGATCACCGGGGCCGCCGATAAGACCGGCGCGCAGAATCGCAGACCTCTCCGGGCCGAAGTCGTCCAGCACCGCGTTCTCGCAGGCGACCTTCGCCTGGCCGTAGTCCTGGGGCGAGCCCGTGTACTCACCCACGAGGGGTTCGAGGAGGTCCGCGTCCTCATCGGCCCCGAACTCCGCTTGGGAGGCATAGACGTTGCACGTGGAGACATACACGTACCTCTGGGTAACGGGCTGCAGGTCGCGAACGGCTCGGGCGACGTGGCCGGGGTCGCTGGCAACGTCGATCACCGCATCCCACTGCGTATCGCTCACCGTTGACAGGGCGTCGTCCTCGTTGCGGTCCGCACGCACCAGCGTGACCCCGGACGGAACCGCACTCCCCCGCGCAAGGCAGGTGACGTCGTCGCCCGCTTGCACGGCCGTCCGTGCGATCTCGTGACCGAGCCAGGCGGTACCGCCCAAGATGAGAAGCTTCATGCCGTTGAGCATTGCAGTGATCGTGGTCCGGTGTTGGGCGCTTCACTGCCAGCGCAATCGAGGTTTCGACGCCCCGGCGTTCCCTGGGGCTACCCTCGCCTCATGGTTATTGCGGGCCTCATCCTCACCGGAATCGCTGCCTTGGTGCACGTCTTCATTTTCTATCTTGAATCGATAGCTTGGACGTCCAAGCGCGCACGGGTCACTTTCGGCACCGGAACTGTGGAGCAGGCGAAGGCCCAGAAAGAACTGGCGTTCAACCAGGGCTTCTACAATCTCTTCCTTGCGATAGCCGTATTTCTGGGAATCGGGTTCTTCTTGGCTGCTCAGGACACCATCGCCGCAACCCTGGTGTTCACGGGTGCGGGCTGCATGGTGGCTGCCAGCCTGGTACTGCTCATTTCCAGTCCAGATAAGGCCTCGGCGGCACTCAAGCAGGGTGTGATTCCGGCGCTTGGCATCGTGTTGCTCGCCATCGGGCTAGTGAGGTAGCCACGACGTGAATCGTGTTGTTGGAGTCTGGCGAATAGCGGCGGGTCTCACGGTCCTCGGGACCCTGGCTTACGCCTTCGCCATCCAGCGAAGCCACCTGGTGAATTACTTCGGCTTTTTCACCAATCAGACCAATACGCTTGCGGCCCTTGCCTACATCGTGGCCGGCGTTATTGGCCTCACGGCCAGCAAGCCGCCCGCCTGGGTCAGCACCATGCGAGGGATCGTTACGACCTACCTGATCGTGGTGGCCGTGGTGTACAACGTGCTGGTCCCCGGATCTGCTGCCGCACCCCCTTGGGTGAGCGTGGTGTTGCACGCGATCTTCCCCGCGATGATGGCCGTGGATTGGGTGCTCCTGAACGACCGAATCGCGTTGCCGTGGCGCACGCTGTGGATGGTCTTGCCGTACCCACTCATTTGGCTCACCGTGGTGCTGATTAGGGGCCGGACCGACGGCTGGGTCCCCTACGGCTTCCTGCTGCCGGCGCACGGCCTGGGATACCTGATGCTGCACATTGTTGGATTGTTGGCCGCACTGTTGGCGGCCGGTGCTGTGGTGTGGGCGGTCAGCCGTTTGCGCGGGTTCAGCCCGACCCGCGACGCACCAGTGCAACAATCTCGGAGGTAGCGCGCACGTCCCCAAAGCTCCGGTAGACGGTGTGCAGCGTGGCGTTGTGGTCTTTGTCCCGGCGCGCTGCGCACGCATCGGCAGAGACGATCACTCGTAGGCCCAGAGTGCTGGCATCACGGACGGTTGATTCCACACAGACGTTGGTGACGGTCCCGGCCACGATCACCGTGTCGATGCGGCGCGCACGGCGAGCGCAAGATCGTTGATCCGGGGCACTATCCCCCGCGCATAGGCAGATTGCTCCACGAAGAATGGGATCACGTCCACCACCACGAGCGCCGTGCGTGCGGGGTCTACCTCCTGATAGGCGTGCCGACGGCCGCGCCGTTCCTCGTGGCGCTGGTATTCACGTTCCTCGATGAACCAGTCGTGGGTAACGGCATGTTCGCTCACTTCGGGGTGGCTCGATTGAATACCGCGACGCCATCCATACCGAACTCCCTCGCTAGTGAACCTCTGCGTGATCTTCACGCTAGTCCAGCGGGCTTTAGTTCGCAGGCGCTCTGGCGGTTTTGGAGCTCAGGCCCTGCCGCTCCTGCTACCGTAGTGACCTGTAATCGCTTTCTGGTCACTACGGATGGAGAGCCGTGCCCCGCCCCCTCATTCCGCAGCGCCGCGCGCGCATCACCGAGGCTGCCCGCGAACTCATTGTCGACAAGGGGTGGCGCACCACCACTGTTGCCGACATTGCCGAGCGCGCTGGCATCGGCAAGGGCGCGCTCTACCTCGAATTCGGTGACAAAACCCAAGTGCTCGATGCGGTCCTACGAGCCGGCAC
>JBMDWZ010000066.1:0-1589 GCA_048594865.1 Beutenbergiaceae bacterium | reverse complement strand
CGTATTCCTCCACCTCCAGCCGCAGCAACGCGTAGGAGGTCACCACCACATCGGCACCGGCGGCCACCTCCGCAAGGCTCTGACGCCGTCGGGCACCGGTGGAACTCACCACCGCGACCTTCAACTCCGGGGCGAACTTCGCCGCCTCCGCCGCCCAGTTCGACACCACCGATGTGGGTGCCACCACCAGCCACGGCCCATCGGGTGCTCCAGCTTCAGCGGAATCAGCCTCGGCCTGCTTGGCGAGAGCCGCCCGCTCCGCCAGGGCCGCCCGCTCGGCCCGCTCATCCAGGATCATTGCCAACACCTGCACCGTCTTACCCAGGCCCATGTCATCGGCGAGAATCCCGCCCAACCTCGACCGGCGCAGCCCCGCCAACCACTCAAACCCCTCGCGCTGATACGGCCGCAACGTCGCCTTCAATCCCGCCGGCAATGGGGCCGGATCCGGCGGGTTCTCAATCGACTCGCGCACCGCCGTGAACCATGCGTGCTCGGAGGTATGCACCAGCCCGAGCGCCAACAGTTCCTCCCACCACGACACGTGCCGGCGACTCACGCTCAACGACCGGCGCCGCGCATCGGTCAACTCCCGGGACTCGGCGATCAGCTCCCGCAGCCGCAACAGGTCCGGCTCGGTCAACTTCACGTACGTGCCATCGGGCATGAACAGTGCGTCCTGGTTGTTCGACAGCGCCGTGATCACATGCCCGATCGGCACCTGATGATCACCGATCGCCATGTTGACTTCCAGGTCAAACCAGTCCGCATCGCGCGCCTGCAGGGCCACCTCAACCTTCGGCGACCCACCATCGGTAAACCGGGGCAAGTCGTTCGTGGTGACCTTCACCCCCATCGCCGCCAGCGCATCAATAACGTCGGCAGTGAACGTGACCACCTCCATCCCGATGAGCAATGAGCGCGGCCGCAGTTCCCCCTCCTCGTCCACCGCAGAATCAACATCTTCAAAGGCACCGACGACGGCGGAGGTCACCTTTCGTTCGGCCTCTGCGTCCCGTGGCGGGTCGGTGGGATGCGGGTGCAGGTCCAGCGGCCCATAGCCCTCGCCCTGCTCATCGCGGTAATGCCAGGACCAGGCGAGTTGCGCCATCGGCTCGCCCCGTTCGTATCCACGGTCCACGTGCACATCCAGGTGCAGGGTGGGCGGGATCGGCGCCGGTGGCTCGAAGCTGCCATCGGCCGAATCCCACGCCTCGCGCAGCAGCGCGGGCAGCAACCGGGTTTCGAAACGGGGCCGGTCACGGGCGGGAATGTGCACCGGCTTGTCGGCATCGCGCAACGAACTCCAGGCGGTGGAGGCCTGCTGCTTGAGCCTGGCGATGCTCAACCCGTTTCGCCCGATCCAGGCGACGGTGTGCGGTGGGCTGCCGAGCACGATGAGGGAATCATCGCCCTGGTCTGCCGACGTGCCTTCTGCCAGCCGCAGGTTGGGGTGACGCACCTGCGCGTGCAGGGTGATCGCCTCACCAACCTGGGAAATGTCGACCACCGCCTCGGCTGGCTCGGTCTCCAGCGTGACCGCAGCCTGGCCGACCGACTCGATGAGTTGCACACCGCTGGCGGCGATC
>JBMDWZ010000065.1:0-7453 GCA_048594865.1 Beutenbergiaceae bacterium | reverse complement strand
GAGCGAGTCAATACAGTGCCGAGCGAGTCAACGCGCGTGACTACTTGGGCGGGAGTTTGACGAAGTCAGCGGAGGGTTGGGTGGGTCAGGGGAGGAGGCGGAGGATGTCGGGGACGGCGCGCAGGTCGGTCTGCACGATGAGCGTGGTGATGATGGTGTTCGACCAGCGCCGAAGTTGGGCGCCGACCTGCGCCGCCGTGCCCGCGAGCGCCACGTCTTGCACCAGCTCCAACGGGATCGCCGCCGCAGCGCCGGCCTTGTCGCCGCCCTGATATTTGGCCCGTACCTCCTCGCACACCTGCTCGTAGCCCAACCGCTCGATGGCCTGGCGGTGAAAGTTCGTGCTCGCCGAACCCATCCCACCGATGTACAGGGCCAGGATCGGCCGAATGTGATCGGCCGCGGTTTCGGCATCATCGGCCACGGCCAGCGGCACGGCGGCGTTGACCTCGAAGGTTTGCGGAGCCCCAAGCGCCGGGTCGCGGCGTTCGAAGCCCTCGGCGAGCAGCGCCTCATACTCCTCGTTCATCTTGGGGGAGAAGAACCCCGGCAGCCAGCCATCGGCGATCTCCGCCGCCAGGGCCGTGTTCTTGGGACCCTGAGCCGCCAGGTGAATCGGCAGGTCCGCGCGCAACGGGTGCACCGTGGGCTTCAGCGCCTTGCCCTGCCCCGTGCCACCCTCCAGCGGGATCTGATACTGCGCTCCCGAATGCTGCACCGGCGCCTCTCGGCGCAGCACCTGGCGCACAATGTCGACGTATTCGCGGGTGCGCTGCAGCGGCCGGGCGTAGGGCTGGCCGTACCACCCCTCCACCACCTGCGGGCCGGAGGCCCCGAGCCCGAGGATGAACCGCCCGCCACTGAGGTGATCCAGGCTGAGCGCCGCCATTGCGGTTGCCGTGGGTGTGCGCGCCGACATCTGCGCGATCCCGGTCCCGAGCCGGATCTGAGCTGTGTTGGCGCCCCACCACGCCAGCGGGGTGAACGCATCAGACCCGTAGGCCTCGGCGGTCCACACCGAATCCAGGCCGGCCTCATCGGCGGCGAGCACCGCCTCGGGCGCTCCGGTGGTGGGGCCCTTGCCCCAGTACCCCAAACTCAGTCCGAACTTCATACCCCTACCTTCCTCCATCAATCCGAACCGGCAACGTCATACCAAGCCGACACCGGCCACTGGGTTCCCCGCTCGTGTGCCACGCCATCGGGCTGGGGCAGGTCGAGTGCGGCCAGCGCCTCGACCACGTGCGGCTCGGTGCCCGTGGACCGGGTGTACAGGCTGACCAACAGCCGCCCTCCCGGGGCCACCAGTGTGCGCGCGTGCGCCACCAACTCCGCGCGGCGGCCGGCTGGCACACAATCCAAGAGCGCATGCACCACATCGAAGCGCTCGGCCTCCCAGGCCGGCTCACTCGTGCCCTCACCTAAGCCCCGCGCATCAGCGGGCCGCCACGTCAGCGCATCACCCACGGCCAACCGATCTGCCCAGTGTGGCAAGCGCCGCTTGGCTTCGGCCACCAGCTCGGCAGAAATGTCCACCCCATAAGGCACCACGTCCACCCCGCGCTGCGCGCACCACCGCTGCACCGACTCCATGAGGAACCCATTCGCGCACCCCAAATCCAGGAACGTGCCATCGCGCGGAATCGCATCGGCGATGTGCCCGCGGCGCTGCTCCCATTGCTCGGCGTCGCCACTGAAGCCCGAACCACCTTGCGGTGTATCGGCCGCGAGATAGGCCGGGGTCAGGTGCCGTAGCAAGTCCGCCGCCCGTGCCTCCTCGGTGTCGGCGGCGAGCGATGCGGCCACATCGGCCACGATCCACGCCCCGGACACCCCGCCCGGCACCAGCCCAGAGGAATCGAGCCGATTTCGCAGCTGATCGGCGGAAAAGCGTTGCAGTTGCGGGCCGGTGGACGGCCGCAGATCCTCGCGCAGGTCACCGGCCATCCAGGTGATCAGGTGCACCGCATCGGGCTCATTCTCGGTGGCCACCACATGCACTCGTTGCGGCCGGAAACCCGCCGCACTCACCGGGATCCGCAGCGTCGCCTCCAAAAGCCAGTCCTCGCCGTCGAGCACGGGGGCATGAATGAGGGAGACGTAGCCCTCGTCGTCGACCAGTGCCCCCAACGACCCATCGGGTAGTACCGCGACCACCGTCATCGCCGCGACCGTGCCCGGCGCCGGGTCGGTGTTGGTGGCTGTGTAGGAGCTCACAGTTGGGTGGCTGCCTCGGCGAGATCTTCCAGGTGATCCAGGTCGCTCAGGTCCATCACCTGCAGGTAGAACCGCTGGGCGCCGGCCTGCGCGTATGCGCCGAGCTTGTCCACCACTTCGGCGACCGTGCCGCCGATGCCCTGGTCGCGGAATTCTTGGGGGTCGCGGCCGATCGCACGGGCGCGGCGTGCGTACTGTGCTTCGTCGCGGCCCACCACGGTGGTGTGCGCCAGGGAGAAGGTGAGCGTGCCGGGGTCTCTGCCGAGTTCGTCGCAGGCGCTGCGCACTCGGTCATAGGTCGCCGTGACCTCCTCCACCGCCCGGAAGCCGGCGTTGAACTCGGTGGCGAATTGCGCGGCCAAATCGGGGGTCCGACGGCGTCCCCACCCGCCGATGATCAGTGGCACCGGCGATTGCACCGGCTTGGGAAGAGCGGGGGAGTCGGTGAGTTGGTAGTGCTCGCCGGCGTAGGTGAAGCGTTCGCCGACCGGCGTGGACCACAGACCGGTGATCACCTCGAGTTGTTCGGTGAACAGCCCAAATCGCTTGGACGGGAAGGGCACCCCGTAGGCGTGGTGCTCGGCTTCGAACCAGCCGGTTCCTAGGCCCAGTTCGACGCGGCCACCGGACATCGCATCCACCTGGGCGACCTGGATCGCCGTCATCCCGGGGTAGCGGAAGGTGGCCGAGGAGACCAGAGTTCCCAGCCGGATGGTGGAGGTTTCCCGGGCGATCGCGCCGAGGGTTACCCAGGAGTCGGTGGGGCCGGGCAGGCCATCGCCGTCGCCCATCACCAGGAAGTGGTCGGAGCGGAAGAAGCCGTTGAATCCGAGCTGTTCGGCGCGTTGGGCCACCGCGAGTTGGTCGTCGTAGGAGGCGCCTTGCTGAGGCTCGATGAAGATCCGGAAGTCCATGGCCTAACCCTGCCATGAGCGCGGGCGGGTGGGCATAACGAAGTCCCGTGGTCCTACCGATCTCGGTAGGAAGGGCACTGGACGAAGGAGCCCCATCCACGGGACGACGCGGTGTCTGCCATGTATTCGCCAGCTGCGATCGCGGGCGAACGCATGAGAGCGTCCGTTGCTACGGGCTGCTAGCTGGCAGCCACCTCACGAGTCCTGTAAGCGTTCACTGTTACAGACCACCTCCTTTCGCGTGTACATCCACTCTAGGCACGGGGATGCGGATACGTGAAGGGATTATTTTCCGGATTGGTTTAGTGCTTAAGGGGTGGCGTCCTCGGTGAGGCGCCGCACCATCGTGGTCAGGAGTTCGGTGAGGGCTTCGCGCTCTTCGGGTTGCAGGACGGCGAGCAGGTCATCGTCGGCCTCGAAGATCGCGCCGGCGAAGTTGTCCACCGTGCGGCGCCCATCCTCGGTCAGATGCACCTGCACCGCACGGCGGGCCAGTTGCTCGCGGGTGACCCAGCCGCGCTCTTGCGCCCGGGTCAGGCGTTGGGAGATCGCGGCCGGTGTGACGCCGGTGGCCTGCGCGAGTTCCCTGGTGCTGAGGCTGTAGGGCGCGCCGCTGCGGCGCAAGGTCCCCAGCAGATCCATGAGCGCGGTGTCGATATCCAGGTCCGAAAGCAGGTCGCGGCGCCGGGCGGCGCAGATCTGTCCGATCTGCCAGATCCGCGTGATCACGCCGATCGATGACGAGTCCAGATCGGGGCGTTCGGTTCGCCATTGATCCATGATCACCGCGGCGCGGTCGGTGGGGGGTTTCATGGAGCCATCCTACATTTAGGCCTAAACGTCTTATGTTAAGGTCTAAACATGCAGAGTTCTACAGACACAGTGGTGGTCACCGGGGCGGGGACCGGAATCGGGTTTGCAGTCGCTGAACAGTTTGTTCGGGCGGGTGCCGATGTGGTCATTACCGGCCGACGGCGGGAGGTGCTGCAGCGTGCTGCGGTGCAGATCGGTGCGCGGCCGGTCGTGTGCGATAACGCCGATCCCACCCAGCTCCAGGACTTGGCCAGGGCGTGCGCCGGCGGCGTCCACGTGCTGGTGAACAACGCGGGCGGCAATACCGATATTGGGGCCAACGTTTCAGATGACGGCAACTCCGGTGACGGCAACCACGATGTCGACAACCACGATGTCGACAACCCCGATGACGAAAACGCCAGTGATGACCACGGTGATGATCCCGGCGCAGGCCTGAGCGCCGTGGCCGAGTCATGGCTGGCGAATTACCGCGCGAACGTGCTGACGGCGGTGCTCACCACCACCGCCTTGGAGCCGCTGATGACGTCCGGCTCCAGGGTGATCAACCTCGGTTCGATCGCCGCGGAGTCCGGGGTGCCGTCCTACGGGCCGGTCAAGGCCGCCGTCCAAAGCTGGACGGTGTCGCTGGCCCAGCAGCTCGGACCCAGGGGCATTACGGTGAACACCGTGGCGCCAGGATTCATCGCCGACACCGAGTTCTTCGGCCCCGGCGGCCTGAGTGAAGCCAGGCTCGACGCGCTACGCGCTGCCACGGCTACAGGCAGGCTGGGTGAAGTGCAGGACATCGCGGCCCTAGTGGCGTTCCTCGCCTCCAACGGCGCCGGTCACATCACCGGCCAGACGTTGCACGTCAACGGCGGGGCACTCACCACCCGCTAGGGCATCGGCAGCTCCGAATGGCACCAACCGATTGCGCAGATATCGGGCGGTGAGCAGTGAAATGCATGAATTGACTGCAATTGCCTCACGCGGCAGCGGAGATCACGGCGCACCCGGTAGGAGTCGAACCCACCCGGCCCATTTGGTCGGCATCCTCAGACCAGAACTGGCGCCCCGCGGGTGCTAGTTCCCTCAGCATGCCACCGCGTGTGAGTCCGCGGACCGGAACCCCCGATATGTCTCACTTAGCGGTCCACCGAATCCCGCATGGTGGCCAACAAGCAGTCCAGCTCCGGGCGAAGCGTTCCAAAGTCAGGCTGACGATGTTAGGTCGGCCGCTCATCGCACCTCCGCCCGCGACGACGCCAGCTGCGACGCCAGCGCCGGCGGCTTCACACCGCCGGCTGCACCACCGGACCACCGGAGCCGGATTCATCGAACTGAGTCCGGTGCAGTTCCCGGTACTTGCCCTCGGTGGCCAGCAACTGCGCGTGCGTGCCCCGCTGAATGATCCGGCCCCCCTCGAGCACCAGGATTAGGTCGGCCCGCCGCACCGTGGCCAACCGGTGCGCGATCACCAGTGCCGTGCGTCCCACCAACGCCTCATTAAGAGCCGAGGTCACCGCAGCCTCCGAGGCCGAGTCCAGGTGCGCCGTCGCCTCATCCAGGATCACCACTCGTGGGTGCGCCAGCAGAATTCGAGCGATCGTCAGCCGCTGCCGCTCCCCACCGGAGAGCCGGTACCCGCGCTCACCGACCACCGTGTCCAACCCGTCGGGCAGCGCCGAGACTAGGTCGAACAGCCGCGCCTGGCGCAGCGCTTCCCAGATCTGATCGTCGGTGGCATCGGGCGTGGCCAGGGTGAGGTTCGCCCGGATGCTGTCGTGGAACAGGTGACCGTCCTGGGTGACCAGGCCAACGGCTCGGTGTAGTGAGGCCTGGGTCACCAAGCGCACGTCGGCATCACCGACCCGCACGGCCCCGCCATCCACGTCATACAACCGCGCCAGCAGCGAGGCGATCGTCGACTTGCCCGCACCCGAGGCGCCCACCAAGGCCACCAGCTGGCCCGCCTCGGCGCGGAAACTGATCCCGGACAGCACCTGGTCACCGCCGCGGGTATCGAGGGTGGCGACCTCTTCCAAAGAAGCCAGGGAGACCTGATCGGCCGCCGGATAAGCGAAATCGACGTCGTCGAACTCCACACTCAACTCTCCACCCGGGACCGAGACGGCATCGGGCGCATCGGTGATCAGGGGCCGCAGATCCAGCACCTCAAACACCCGCTGGAAACTCACCAGCGCGCCCATGATCTCCACCCGCGCACCGGCCAGTGCGGTCAATGGCGCGTACAGCCGGGTGAGCAGCATCGCCAGCGACACGATCGTGCCCGGCGCCAGTGCCCCACCCAGCGCGAGCCACCCGCCCAGGCCGTAAACCAGCGCCAGCGCCAGCGCCGAGACCAGGGTCAGCGCGGTAACGAACGTCATTTGCAGCATCGCGGTGCGCACCCCGATGTCGCGCACCTGACCGGCCCGTTGCGTGAACTCCCGGGATTCGGTTGCCGGGCGGCCAAAGAGCTTGATGAGCGTGGCCCCGGGCGCGGAGAACCGTTCGGTCATCCGGGTGCTCATCACCGAGTTGAGGTTCGCCGCCTCGCGGCTCAGTTGCGCCAGCCGCCGCCCCATCCGGCGGGCGGGGATGATGAACACCGGCAACAGCACCAGGGATACCAGGGTCACCTGCCAGGACAGTTGCAGCATCACCACCAGCGTCAGCAACACCATCACCAGGTTGCTCACCACTCCAGAGAGGGTGTCGCTGAACGCGCGCTGCGCGCCGATCACGTCATTGTTCAGACGGCTGACCAGCGCCCCGGTGCGAGTGCGGGAAAAGAACGCGATCGGCATCGACTGCACATGATCGAACACCGCCGAGCGCAAATCCAGGATCAGCCCCTCACCGATGCGCGCCGACCACCACCGGGTGAGCAGCCCGAGCCCGGCCTCGGCGATCGCGATGAGTGCGATGAGCACCGCCAACCGGATCACGGTCTGGGCCGCGGCGCCATCCACGATCGCGTCGATCACCTGGCCGGCGAGCAGCGGGGTGGCCACCGCCAGGAACGCCAGGAACACGCTGGCGACCACGAACGCGATGATCGCCCGCCGATGCGGCACCGCGAAGGCGGCGATCCGCTTCAGGGTCGCGCGGCTAAATGGTCGTTGATCGCTATTGGAGTATTGGGCGTTATACAGCGCGTTCCACGCCGCCATTTCCATGGACATGAAGAAGCCTTTCGTTCGCTGCGTTCAACCTAGAACTTCAGGTCGACTTGAAGTCAACGCCCGGCCTCGCTGTTCGGCTAACGGCGAACTACGCTGGTGCACCATGAGCCAGTTAGTTGGAGTGCACACCGGCCAAGACGACCCCATCACCTACGCCACCGAGGTGGGGGCCGACGTCGTCCAGATCTTCCTAGGCGATCCGCAGAGTTGGTCTAGCCCGTCGGTGAAGTACGACGGCGGAGCCGCCGGTCTTGCCGAAGCGGCAGCTGAGGCGGGGGTCGGGATCGTGGTCCATGCCCCCTACGTGCTGAACGTTGCCACGACGAATAACCGGATCCG
>JBMDWZ010000064.1:0-9709 GCA_048594865.1 Beutenbergiaceae bacterium | reverse complement strand
CCGAACAGTGGCTTGAAGCGCTCATCCTCGGGGTGCGCGACCAGCGCGACGCACGCGGCCAGCAGCTCTGGGCGCGTGGTTTCAATGAAGATCGGCTCACCATCGGGCCGGTGGAAGGAGATCCGGTGATAGGCACCATCGCGGTCGCGGTCTTCCAGTTCGGCCTGAGCGACCGCCGTCTGGAATGTCACGTCCCAGAGGGTCGGTGCCTCGATTTGGTAGGCCTCGCCGCGCGCCAGTTGGCGTAGGAAGGCCCGTTGGGACGTCTGCTGTGCCGCTTCGCCAATGGTCTGATACGTCTGCGCCCAGTCCACCGATAGGCCCAGGTAGCGGAAGACTTCCTCGAAGCTCTTCTCGTCCGCGGCAGCGAGCTTGAGGCACAGCGCCACAAAGTTCGGCCGGGAGATCTTGGTGGGCCGATGATTCTTGGGCACATCGCCGTCGAACTCTGGTGTGAAATCCGGATCGAACGGCAGGGAGGTGTCCACCTGCACGCCGTAGTAGTTCTGCACCCGGCGTTCGGTGGGCAGCCCGTTGTCATCCCAGCCCATCGGGTAGAAAACGCTGCGGCCGCGCATCCGTTGGAAGCGGGCCAGGATGTCGGTGTGGGTGTAGGAGAACACGTGTCCGATGTGCAGGGAGCCCGACGCCGTGGGCGGCGGGGTGTCGATGGAGAACACCTGCTCACGGGTGGCGGTGTCGTCGAATGCGTACACGTCGCCGGCGGCCCATTCCTTGGCCCAACGGTCCTCCAGGCCTTCTACTCCTGGTCGGTCCGGTACCTGGGCGACCGGGCGGATGGGCGCGGTCGGCAGGGATGAGGGACGTGGGGGAGTGGAGTTAGCCATGGGCGGTATCTTCCCAGATGTGACGCGGTGGATTCCAACCGATACCCGTGGTCGGCGTCACCCGTGGCACCGTGGCACCGTGGCACCGTGGCCAGGCGCCCGTCAGTGAAGCCCGTCCTTAGTCTTTGCGGGCCACGATCACATCGCGCATGATCGAAGCATCCACCCGGTGGCCCAGATTCAGATAAGGGCCATCGTCCAAGACCGTCAGGCCTGCGCCGGTCAGCACCTGCGTGACCTGCTCCCGGGCGGCGACCTTGGTGTTCCAGGACATCGCGACCGTGCCACCTTTGGCCAGCAGGCGCTTCCACGGTCCGATGGCACCGGCGATGAGATCCAACGGCCGGCGTTGCAGCCCCCCGCCGGTGTGGCTGCCATGTGCCACGCCGTAAGGTGCGTCGGTGACGATGACGTCGAATGAGCCGGGGGAGAAGAAGTCACCGGCGGCGGTGGTGTCCGCTCGCACCAGGGACAGCGTCCGGGTGTCCCCGTTCTTGTAATCCTCCTTGGTGAGCCCAAACTCCAAGTCCGCGCGCTTGCCCAAGGTCTTCTTGTTCCGGCGTACCGGGCCGGCGCTGGCCTGGTGTTTGATGCGCTTGTCTTTCACCCAGGTGCGCAGGAACGCCCAGTAGGCATCGATATCGCCGCCGTCGGTGTCCACGCCCGCACCCTGGTAGCCGTACATCAGCGCCTGATTCAGCGTGGTGCCGCGGCCGCACAACGGGTCCAGCACCCGCAGCGGCTCGGTGAGCATCCGGGTAGCCGACGCCGAGGACAGTACCGCGACGTTGAGCAGCAACTTGGTGAACTGCTCGTTGGTTTTGCCCTTGTACTTCTGAATCGTGATGAGATCGTCGTCGAACACGTCGAGACGGTTCAGTAGCCTCGGCGCCAGCATCGGTTGCTCACCCTGCACGGCGAACAGCGCGTAGATGCCCGAAAGGTTGGACAGGTAGAACACATCGCGATCGCTCAGCTCGGGTGCGGTAAACCGCAGATAGGGCACCCCGGCGATCTCCTCGCTACGGATCTCGGTGATCGGTGAGTCCAAGACCGCATCGCTCATGATCGCCAACTCGGCGGCAAGCAGGTCGATCGCCGAACCGGTGTACACGCGGTTGGCGGAGGGCTGGAGCAGGATTGCGTAGTGCACGCCCTCAGTGTGGCGCATGGCGCGGCCATCACGCAGGTTCGGTCCCACCGCCTACGCTGCCATCGACGCCACCGTCCACACCCAGTTCAGCGTCGGAGAACCGGGCAATGGTGGCCTCGGCGCGCCGCACCTGGCGGGTATCGGCCCCGGCGATCGCCTCGGCCATGAACGCGTGCTCCGCTGCCACCGTCTGCGCCGCGGGGTCCCCGGCGCGGGCGCGGGCTTGCACGTGGTGCCACCAGTCGGCAAGGTCACCCCAACCCGGCGCCGCCAAAGACCCACCGAATTGAGCCACCGCCAACGCCGCACACAAGGAGGCGAACCGTAGCCGTTGCTCCAACGGCCAGTCCCGCAGGGTGGCGGCGCACAGCGCCGCACTGAACACATCCCCGGCCCCGGTGGGGTCGATAGCCTCGGCTGGCAGCGCCGGAATGCTCGCCTGCTCACCGGTGTGAGAGTCGATCGCGTGCACCCCGGCATTACCCTCGGTCACCACCGCCAGTGGCACCACATCGGCCAAGGCCCGCAACGCGGCTGCTGGGCTGTCGGTGCGGGTGTAGCCCATCGCCTCCCCGGCATTCGGGGTGAAGGCGTGGCAGCCCTGCAGTGCCCGCAGCACGGCCGGGTCCCAGCGCTGCTGTGGGTCCCAGCCGGCGTCGGCGAACACCAGCGCACCGGCGCTCGCGCATTGGCGCCACCAGTTTTGCTCACGAATTGCCACATCGCCCAAATCCACCAGCACCGACCTGGTCCGCGGTGGATCGGCCAACGAGAACAGCTCGGTGGCCGGATGCCCGTGGGTGACCATCGCCCGGTCATCATCCATCGCCAGGGACACCGTCACCGGTGTGTGCCAACCGGGAAGAGCTTGGGAGTAGGACAGGTCGATGCGTTCCTGAGAGCCCAACACCTCCCACATCCACTCGCCGTACAGATCCTTGCTGAACGCCGCCGCCAGACCGGTGCGCAGGTCCAGGCGCGCGGCGGCGACAGCGAGGTTCGCGATCCCGCCGGGGCTGGACCCCATCCCATCGGTCCACACCTCGGTGCCCGGTGTGGGCGGTGCGGGGAAACCGGTGAAGACGACGTCGAAGAACACCATCCCGGTGAGCATCACGTCCAGCACCGGTTCAGTGGGCGCGGACGATGGCCCGCTGGTCTGGCTATGCGGCTCCGGTGCGACAGTCATCGCCGCCAGTGTGCCAGGTGACGCCCACACAGGGGAATGAATAGCGCCGCCGAGGCAATGAGTCTTGACTACCGCTCAGTCAGCGCGCCGTGGGTAGTCCGGCGTACTCCCAGTAGTCGCCAACGAAGGAGTCGATGACGCAGCCGCTAGCCCACGGCATCAGCGCGAACCAGGTGCTGGCCAAGGATCCATCGGGGTACCGCTGAGTCAACAGACCCTCGCTGTGGCAGAAGCGTTCGGACATCCACCCGACCTTGCCGTGATCAAACTCGCGGTCCACGGTGTTGTAGGTCTGGGTGCCCCAGGCGACGGTGTCATCGAGCCGGGCACGCAGGTAGTCATCCTCGCGTTGCCCTAGGTAGTAGGCCATCTCATCGCCAAGGGTGGAGCCCATCGGGTGAATGTGCGGGTTGGCGGTGGAGGTCACGCTGCCGCCGGTGCTCGACCACCCCAGGCGCGAAAGCGGTGGCACCTGGATGGGGGTGTTGTAGGCGAACCGGAACGTGAACTCATAGCCCAACGCCGCCCGCAGCCGGTCCAGCGCATGGGCCGAGCCGGTGATGCCGTGCAAGTGCCGCCACGCCTTAGCCAGGCCCACTACCCCCTCGGAGTCCACGGCCCGGTTGGTGTCCAGCGGAGCGCCATAACCCTCCACGGTCTGGACGTACGTGCGGTGATAGTGCTCGGCGCTCGCGACCAACTCATCGCTCACCGGTTCACCGGTGAGCGCCCGCAGGTACAGCGCCGCGGCCACAATCCACGAACTGCCCAACGAGTCATACTCCAGCCCGGCGCCGGTGTCTTGGGACAGCACGTAGGGAAACTCCCCGTCGCCGTTCGCCGAGCGTTCCAGCACGGCCAGGACCGAACGAGCAAAGTCGAGCCAATGCTCACGGTCGACCCCGCCTAGTCGGCGCTCATAGTCGTAGGCCTTGAGCACCAGGTACACCGCCTGGCCCATCATGTATCCGCTGTGCCCACGCGAACTCATGCCATCGAACCACCAACCCTCGGTGCGCCAACCATCCTTGCCCCAGGAGTCAAAGGGGAGCCCGGAGGCGGGGTTGATGCTGTGGTTCACGATGTGATCGATGGCGCTGGTGGCCCGCTGGCGCATCTGTTCGTGACCCGTTCGCAACCCCGCTAATAGCAGGGGAGTGGCCACCACCAGGCCGTTGGTCCAACTGATCGAGGGCAACTCGTTGAACCGGTGGCTGCCATCGGGCTCTTCGAAAACGAAGCAGGAATAGGCGCTGCGTTGCGGCAGCCACGCGTTGTCATGGACAGCGGTGGCGAGATCCCGGGTGGCCTGTTCGGGGCCAGACACCTCACGGGGCGGCTGGTGAATATCCCAATAGACCTGCTCGACGACGTCGGTTACCGCCTGCGCGGTGGGGGCGCGGCGGTCGTAGATGGCCAGGTTGGCGTGCACGCTTTGACCTGGCTGCAGGCGCAACCCCTGATCGGTGAGCGGGGCACGATCCAGTACCTTCGCCGTCTGCACGAACATCAGGGGCGCGTTCTCATACCCCAGCGTGAACCCCACGGCCCCGCGCTCAAGGGAGCAGCTAAACCCGGTGAAGTGGTGGAAGTCCGCGGCGCTGTCACCGGGTTCCATGCCCCGGATCTCCTCGCCATCACGCACTAGGTATGGTGGCGCGCTCAATCCGATGAGACGGCCGTCGTCGTGCACCATCGCTACGGGGTGAGAGAGCCGGTCGGCCCTGGTCATCCACCACGGGTTCGCGGGCCGATTGAAGGACCCGGGGCGCAGGCGCGGCCATTCCCGGCTAATGCTCATCGGGGCCTCACCGCGGTTGCGCCCGTACATGAACGCGGGCAGGAAGAACCGTGGCGCGACCGGTTTGGCGCCGCTCAACTCCACGTGCACCACGCCCTGCCACGGCACCTTGGAGGTGTTGGTGAGCCGCACGCGCACCGTGTGCGGCGTGTTGGCATCGCCCACCGAGTCGGTCGTGACCTCGGCTCGGAGCCCGGTGGTGGCCAGCGGCCGGTAGGTGGTGTCCTCGGTTCCAGATTCGCGTGCGTGAATGGAAAGGTTCAGGTCGCCTGGCAGGGCGGTGTGGGTCATTAACTGTCCTGGTCGTGGCCGGTCTTGACGTGTTGGGCCTCGACGACGTCGAGGATCGGTTTGCAGTAGGAGAGCAGCAGTGCGCAGATCACCCCGCCGGCCAGTGCGACCACGAGTTCGTTCGTCGCCCAGGTTAAGGCGACCAGGCAGATCAGCGAGGCGAGAATTGCCACGCTGACTAAGGGCTTGCGGAACGCGTAGTGAGTGGCCAAGCGCCAGGTGTCGCGGAATCGGAAGTTGTAGAAGGTGCTGATCACCAGCGCGATCACGGCGATCACCAGAAAGATGACGCCCACCCCGATGAGGAACCAGGAGTACCCGGACGGCAGGTTCAGGGCACCGAGGTTGAGCAGCGTCCAGGTCAGCATGGTCACGATCAGCACCGCAGGCACCCCGATGCGCAAGGAGTCCAGCCAGGTCACCCGGTAGCCCTTGAAGAAGGAGGGCATCGGCGAGGCCTCGGAATCGCGGCCGCGGGTGCGCCACGCGAACAGGGTGGCGGTGATCGCCGGCAGCGTGGGGATGAAGCACAACACCGCCAGTGGTGCGTTGGACAGGGAGTTGTCCAAGATCGCCACGGCGGTCAACGTGGGCACCGAGGCCAGCACGAAGAAGAAGCTCAACACCAATACCCAATGCGCAACCAGGCTGAAGCGACCCAGGGGGCCTCGTCCCAGTTCGCCAGGCAGTGGGGCTCCGGGGCTGTGCCGACCGGATTCGGCGTTGTTGTTTGCTGTCATGTCACACCTTTGAATGAAGACACCGTGACGGTACCCGATGGGGTACCGCCACGGTGTTGATCAGGTGAGGGTCAGTCCTCGCGCAGTTCCTCGTTGATCGTTTCGACGTAGGAGTTACCGCCGGCCGATTCGAGGTCGCTGACGAAGGTGTCCCAATCGTCCAGATCCCGCTGACCGAGGATGAATGCCGCGCTGGCCTGGTTCACCAGGTCCTCCAGGGCGGTGGCCTGCAGGCCAGACTGCTCCTGCTGTAGGTCATCGAGCAGGTACCCAGGACCCGGGTCGGCTACTTCGCGCTCATTCATCTTCTCTTTCCACTCCACCACGTCATCGCGGGTCATGGAGTCGATGAGGTCGGTGGTGGAACCGTGGGCGGGCATGAAGACACCGTTGCTGAACCCGTAGTCGGTTTGCAGGTGTTCATCGGCGCTGGGGTTCAGGCCGTTCATGTCGATGTTCTCCATCAGGGTGCGGGTCCCATCACCATCAACAGTGAAGGTCTCGCCTTCCACACCCCACTTAGCGAACTCCAGTCCTTCTTCGGAGTAGTACAACCAGTCCACGAACTGCAGGGTGGCCAGGAAGGTGTCGGACTCAGCCATGGAGGATGAGAATCCTAGGCCGGACTCAAAGCGCATCGTTCCGCCGCCGCCTTCAACCATGTTGCCGGCGGGACCAGCAGGCAGCACGAGCTGGTGCACGCGAGCCCCTTCAACTCCAGCGTCATCTAGCAGCCGCTGGTACTGGGGAATCGACTGGTCGTTGGCGCCCAGGACCGCGGAGGACCCGGAAGCGAACTTCTGCTCAGCCTGCTCATCGGACTGGGTCAGCGACTCGGGGTCAAGCAGACCGTCTTCCATGAGGCCATTGAGGTAGCGCAGCATCTCCTGGTACTCGGGCTGAGCCGCGGTCAGGACGTACTCCGAACCGTTCCAGATCACGCCATCGCCGTAGCTCCAGCCAGCTTCGGTGCCGAAGCCGCCGGACAGGCTTTGCAGCATGCCCGCCATTGGCTGGTCGGAGGACCAGCGCTCGGAGTAGACGTAGTTGAGGTCGGGGAACTCTTCCTCGATGGTGGCCAACTGCTCGGCAAACTCATCCCAGGTTTCCGGCTCCAGGGTGAGCCCGGCTTCTTCCCACAGGTCGGCGCGGATCGCCAAGGAGTACTGCGGCTTGGGCTCTTCCAACAGGCCGGGCAGCACGTAGTACTCACCATCGTGCTGGCGGGTGCGGTCCAGGTCCTCTTCCAGCTCCCACTCGGCAACCAGAGCCTCGTAGTGCGGCATGTACTGGGTGTACTGGGAGATCGGCAGGGCCACACCACTGGGGACGTACTGGTCCATCGCACCCACGTAGGTGGAGGGGATGATGTCGGGGGCGTCACCGGCAGCGAGCAGGATGTTGCGGCGCTGGTCGTAGTCCGACAACGGCACGTTCACCATGTCGAAGGTGACGTTGTTGTTGGCCTCGAGAGTCTCGTTGAACAACCAGTCCGACTGGACGGGGTAGTTCGGGTGGTCGCGGTAGAGCATCGAGATCTCGAGGGGTTCGGTTGCCACGAACGTGGTGCCCGCCTCGAAGTCATCCATCGCCCCAACTTGACCCTCGGTGTCAATGTCCTGGGACTCTGGTTCGCCGGGTTCTCCCGGCCCTGTGCTGCACGCTGCGGCAGTGAGTGCAACACCTGCACTTAGGGCGATGATCGCCGTCATTTTCTTGCTTCGCACTGTGTCTCCTTTGATAGGCGAATGGGTGGATAGCGCTGGGGTTGCTATCCCTTGAGCGGGCGGGTCGTGAGGCCCGCAATGAGCGTGTTTCTGCCTTATCCCTTGACGGATCCGAGCATGACTCCGGAGACGAAGTAGCGTTGGATGAAGGGGTAGAGGCACATGATGGGTAGGACGGTGAGGACCATGGTCACGGCTTGGACGTTGGCGGCGATTTGGACGGTTTCGGTGCCGATGTCTTGGGCGCTGGTGACGGCTGCGAGGAGGTTTCGGAGGTAGAGGGTGACGGGGTAGAGGTTGACGTCGTTGAGGTAGAGGAAGGCTTGGAACCAGGAGTTCCAGAAGGACACGGAGTAGAACAGGATCATGGTGGCTAGGACGGCTTTGGATAGGGGGATGACGATGCGTCCGAAGATGCCGTAGGTGGAGAGGCCGTCGATCGCGGCTGCTTCTTCGAGTTCGGTGGAGAAGTTTTCGAAGAAGGCTTTCATGACGAGGAGGTTGAAGACGTTGATGGCTCCGGGGACCACGATGGCCCAGATGGTGTTGGTGAAGCCGATGGCGTTGATGAGGAGGTAGTTGGGGATCAGGCCGCCGGAGAAGAACATGGTGAAGACGGCGATGCCGATGAATCCGGAGCGGCCTTTGAGGTGTTTTTTGGATAGGGCGTAGGCGAAGGTCGTGGTCAGGGCCATGGCGATGATGGTGGCCACGAGGGTGTAGATGACGGTGTTTTTGTAGTTGATCCAGAACATGTCATCGCTCATCACTGCGGTGAAGGTGACGGTGTTGAAGCCGCGGGGGATGAGGTTGACTTCGCCGGCGGTGATGTAGCCCTCGGAGGAGAAGGCTTTGGCGACGAGGTTGAGGAAGGGGTAGAGGGTGATGAAGCAGATCACGAGCAGGAAGGTGATGTTGAAGATCTGGAAGATCTTGTAGCCGGTGGTGTCTGCCACGGTGCGGGTGGAGTTGCGGATGTCTGCGAGGTCGGGTTTTGCGTCGGTGCTCACCACAGTGAACTCCCTACTAGTCGTCGTGAGATCGCGTTGGCTGATAGCACGAGGGTGAGGCCGATGATGGCTTCGAAGAGGCCGATGGCGGTGGCGTAGGAGTAGTTGCCGGTGTTGATGCCCACGCGGTAGAGGTAGGTGGCGATGACGTCTGCTGTGGGGTAGGTCAGGGTGTTGTAGAGCAGCAGGATCTTTTCGAAGCCGACGGCGAGGAAGCTGCCGATGTTCAGGATCAGTAGGACCACCATGGTGGGGGTGATTCCGGGCAGGGTGACGTGCAGGGTTTGTTTCCACCGGTTGGCGCCATCGATGCGGGCGGCTTCGTAGAGTTGGTCATCGATGGTGGTCAGGGCGGCGAGGTACAAGATGGTGCCCCAGCCCACGGTCTGCCAGATCTCGGAGGAGATGTAGATGGTGCGGAACCATCCGGGTTCTTGCATGAAGGAGATGCCATCGCCGCCGAAGGCGCGGATGATCTGGTTGATCGTGCCATCCAGGGACGTCAGTTGGAACACGATCCCGGCCACGATCACGATGGACATGAAGTGGGGTAGGTAGGTGATGGTCTGCACGGTGCGTTTGAACCACCGGGTGCGGACCTCGTTTAGCAGCAGCGCCAGGATGATCGGCAGCGGGAAGACAATGACTAGGGATAGGCCGCCGATGATGATGGTGTTGGTGAAGACTTCCCAGAACTTGGGGTCATACCAAAACATCTCGAAGTAATACAGGCCCGTCCAGTACTCCCCGAACAGTGACCCACCGGGCAGGTACCGGCGAAACGCGATGATATTTCCTGCCATCGGCAGGTACCGGAAGATGAACAAGAACACCAACGGCAGCAAGAGGAACGTGTATAGGCGCCAGTCCTGACGAAACGCCTGACGCCAGGTCTTCTTCCCCGAAGCAGAAAACCGCTTCCGCGACCGCCCGGGCCGAATCGGCGGCGC
>JBMDWZ010000063.1:0-3510 GCA_048594865.1 Beutenbergiaceae bacterium | reverse complement strand
ACTGTTGAGCCGACCATCGCGAACGCCACCACCAGCGCCAGGACCGCTGCGATCCGTCGCTGTCGAGTGTTCCGTCGGTACATGCCCATCGCCCCCAGGCTAACGTGAATACCCACACACCCCCGCCCACCGGGAGCGGTGATCGGTAGTGGCGTCCTATAGTTGAGGTTGGTCTGGCGGCGGGCAATGCCCCGCCGGCCAAGAATGCGATCACTCACCCGAGGTCAGTCCCACGAAAGGACAGGCCAGCAAGCGGAGGTTCATCACCTGTGGCCGAGTACATCTACTCGATGGTCCGCGCGCGCAAAGCGCATGGCGACAAGGTCATCCTGGACGACGTCACCATGGCGTTTTTGCCAGGTGCCAAGATCGGAATGGTCGGCCCCAACGGTGCCGGTAAATCCACGATCCTGAAGATCATGGCCGGGATGGAGCAGGCCTCCAACGGTGAGGCGCGCCTCAGCCCCGGGTTCACCGTCGGCATCTTGGAACAAGAGCCACCGCTGAACGAGGAAAAGACCGTCCTAGGTAACGTCGAGGAAGGCCTCGGGGAGCTCAAGGGCAAGATCGACCGGTTCAACGAAATCGGCGAACTGATGGCCGACCCAGACGCCGACTTCGACGCGCTGATGTCGGAGATGGGCACCCTGCAGGGTGAGATCGACGCCGCTGACGCGTGGGACCTGGAGTCTCAGCTTGAGCAGGCGATGGACGCTCTGCGCACCCCGCCCGGGGACGCCGACGTCACCAAGCTCTCCGGTGGTGAACGCCGCCGCGTCGCACTGGCGAAGCTACTCCTGGAAAAGCCCGACCTGCTGCTCCTCGATGAGCCCACCAACCACCTGGACGCAGAGAGCGTGCTGTGGCTGGAACAGCACCTGGCCAAGTACCCCGGCGCCGTCATCGCCGTCACGCACGATAGGTACTTCCTGGATCACGTGGCCGAGTGGATCGCCGAGGTCGACCGCGGGCGCCTGTACCCCTACGAGGGCAACTACTCCACCTACCTGGAGAAGAAGAAGGAACGCCTGCAGGTTCAAGGCAAGAAGGACGCCAAGCTCGCCAAGCGCCTCACCAACGAACTCGAATGGGTCCGCTCAAACACCAAGGGGCGCCAAGCCAAGTCCAAGGCTCGCCTGGCCCGCTATGAAGAGATGGCGGCCGAAGCCGAGCGCACCCGCAAGCTCGACTTCGAAGAGATCCAGATCCCACCCGGCCCCCGGCTGGGCTCGCAGGTCCTGGAAGCGACCGACCTGCGCAAGGGCTTCGGAGACCGGGTGCTGCTCGATGGCCTGGACTTCACCCTGCCGCCCAACGGGATCGTCGGTGTCATCGGCCCCAACGGTGTCGGAAAGACGACCCTGTTCAAGACCATCGTTGGACTCGAGCCGCTGGACGATGGTGACCTGCGCGTTGGTGAGAGCGTCAAGATCTCCTACGTGGACCAGTCCCGTGGCGGAATCGACCCCAAAAAGACCCTGTGGGAAGTGGTCTCAGACGGACTGGACTTTATCCAGGTCGGCAATGTGGAAATCCCCTCCCGTGCCTACGTCTCGCAGTTCGGATTCAAGGGCCCCGATCAGCAAAAGCCCGCGGGCGTGCTCTCCGGTGGAGAGCGCAACCGCCTGAACTTGGCGCTAACCCTCAAACAGGGCGGAAACCTGCTACTGCTCGATGAGCCCACCAACGACCTGGACGTGGAAACCCTCGGCAGCCTGGAAAACGCACTGCTGAACTTCCCCGGCTGCGCTGTGGTGGTCTCCCACGATCGGTGGTTCCTGGACCGCGTAGCGACCCACATCCTGGCCTGGGAGGGCACCGAAGAGAACCCGGCGAACTGGTACTGGTTCGAAGGCAACTTCGCCGCCTATGAGGAGAACAAGGTGGAGCGCCTAGGCGCCGATGCGGCGCGCCCGCACCGCGTGACCTACCGCAAGCTGACCCGGGACTGAATCCGTGGCACGCACGATCGTCCCGGTGCCCATGCGGTGGAGCGACATCGACGGATACGGCCACGTCAACAACGCGGCCATGTTCACGCTCCTGGAAGAGGCGCGGATCGCCACCTTCTGGAACATCGCTAGCCAACCGGCCGACGGCGAACCTGACGGATCCGTAGATGAGTCCGGTGCCGATCAGGGCACCAAGGTGCTGGCCGGTGGCGTCGGCACCACGAGCCACACGCTCGTCGCGCGCCAAGAAATTGAGTACACCGCACCGCTCACGTACTCCGCCGATCCGGTTCAGATCCACTTGTGGGTCGGCCGGATCGGGGGAGCGAGCCTCGAGGTTTGCTACGAGGTGCACGATCCCACGGGCCAACTGTGCGCCAAAGCGGCGACTTCGATCGTCATGGTCGACGCTGCCTCCGGTCGCCCGCGCAAACTCACCAGTGCGGAGCGCGCCGCGCTCACCGAACTCGTCGAGGACCCCATCACCTTCCGGCGCTGAGTCCCCGCAGGTGCGCCCCGTTCCCTGATGTGGTGCAGTGGACGTCAGGTCCTATTGACCCGCCCATCGGGGTGAAATGTTTCCACGCTCGGTGTACGGTCGCTAAAGCATTACCGCGCGCTGTGAAGGCAGTGGGACGCCATTCGTTCCCCCTTCTGGCCGCGGCAGACCCCGCCGAGAGGAACATTGCCCCCAATGACGGTGACCGAACGGATCCTGCGCGATATTCACGGTGTACTGCTGCCAGGATTCAACGGAACCCAGCCGCCAGCGTGGGTCGTGCGGGCTACCGAGCACGGGCTGGCCGGTGTGCTGCTGTTTGGGCATAACACCCCGAGCCCTCATGAGGCCGCACAGGTCTGCGAGAGACTCCGCGAGCTGCGCGATGACCTGCTGATCTCCTCGGACGAAGAGGGCGGCGACGTCAGCCGCGTGCAGGTGCAGGGCGGTTCGACCCACCCCGGCGCGTGCGCGCTCGGCCAAGCCGACGACGTTGACCTGACCTACCGGGTGGCCAAGGCCCAGGGCGACCTGATGCGCGCCGTCGGCGTGGACCTACCCATCACGCCCTCACTGGACGTGGCCAGCGAACCCGCCAACCCCGTCATCGGAGTGCGATCTTTCGGCGAAGACTCCGACCTCGTCGCCAGGCACGGCGCGGCCACGATCAAGGGCCTGCAGGACGCCGGCGTGCTCACCAGCGCCAAGCACTTCCCGGGTCATGGGGACACCGACGTCGATTCCCACCACGCTCTGCCGCTGTTGGACATCAGCCGCGAGGTCTTGGAACAGCGCGAACTACCACCCTTCGCCCGGGCGATCAGCGCCGGGGTCGATTCGATCATGACAGGCCACCTGCTGGTCCCCGCGATCGGACCCAAACCGGCATCCCAGGAACCCAAGGTCGGCGAACTCCTGCGCCAGATGGGGCTGGCAGGCCCGATCATCACCGACGCCCTGGACATGGCCGCTCTGCACGACCGCGAAGACTCCGGGCCCTCGCTCACCGACCCCACCCTCATCGGCATCGCCGGTGTGCGGGCGCTGCTCGGCGGAGCG
>JBMDWZ010000062.1:0-3790 GCA_048594865.1 Beutenbergiaceae bacterium | reverse complement strand
TTCAGATGGTCATGCGCAAACGCGCGGTCGGAACCGCCCCGCCCACCGGTCCGCCACACCTGGCAGCCACCGTCGGAACCGGCGTCGCGGCCGGGTTCACCACCATGGTCGCCAATGCCGCCGGTCCGGTGATGGCGTTGTACCTGCTCGCCGCCCGGGTGGACAAGATGAAATTCGTCGGCACGATCGCCTGGTACTTCCTCATCGTCAACGTCTCCAAGATCCCGTTCTCCGTGGGCCTTGGCTTAATGACGTGGGACACCGGGCTGCTCACGCTCATCCTCACCCCGGCGGTGCTGCTGGGTACCTTCATCGGAATCAAGGTGCTGCGCCGGTTGGGACAGGCACGCTTCGAGCAGTTCACCATCGCCGCCTCCGTCGCGGCCGGACTCCTACTGCTGGCCCGCGGACTGATGGGGAACTAGCGAGCAGGCCACTAGTTCGCCGACTCCAACAACTCCAGCACCGAGGCCTCACTCACCGCTGCGCCATCAAACATGGTGCCCGTGACCCGATCGGCCAGGCGCTGCTGCACCAATGCATAAGCGCCCTCGGGCAACGCGTAGAAGTACACCCGCGGAACCACCTCGGCCACCTCCTGCAGGTAGTACTCCACGAACTCGGCGACGTCGTCGCTCGCCAATGCCTGCACCGACACGTACAGCATCAACGGCCTGGTAAACGCCTCATACCGGCCCTCCTGCACGTCCGCCAAGGACGGGCTGACCCCGTCGATGGCGACGTTGGTGATCGAGTCGCGGAGGTCCTCATCGGCGGCCAGGTAATTGCCAACGCCCATGAACCCGAGTCCGTAATCATCCTCCGCGATCCACTGCGCCAGCTCGTCTAGGTCGTCGGTGGCTCGGTAGTCCGAACGGATCGCACCGACCTGGTCGTTGACCACCTGAGTGAACACATCGAACGTGCCCGAGCCCTGCCCTCGCCCGTACAGCCCGATGGGCTCATCGGGCCACTCGGAGCGAACCTCAGCCCAGGTACTCACGCTCGAATCCGGGCCCCAGATCTGCGCCAGCTCCTCAAGAGTGAGGTCGGTGGCAAAGTCATTGGCTTCGTTGCGGATGAGGCTCAGCGCATCCAGCGCTATCGGCAGCTCGATGAACTCCACATCGTTGTCGGCGCACTGCGCGACGTAGTCGACGTCGGCACCCTCGCCGGGAATCGGAACGGAGGCATTGTTGATTGCACTCTCCCCCGCACAGAACCGCTCGAAGCCGGCGTTGGTGCCTTCGGAGGTCATCTCAAAGTCGATGCCGTGCGGTCCCGCCACCGCCGCGGTGATCGGAGCAACGGTGGCCGACCCGGAGATCTCGATGACGCCGTCGTCCCCGGCAGCACTGCTGCTGCACCCCGCCGCAACCAGCGCGATGCCACCGAGCACCGCCCACGGGCGAGCGCTAGCTGCCGCCATGGCCCTTCTCCGGTTCACCGGCGCCCGCTTGTTTCCCGGTGGCCTCATTCGCCGGCTCGCTCGGGTGATCCGTTGTGGGGTCATCTGCGACGCCAGCATCGGCCTCATCCGCGCGGTCCCCCAGCACATTGGCGAAGAACTCACGCACTTCACTCCAGTGCACCTGCGCTTGGGCCAAGTGGAACTGCAGTCGGTCCACTTCCTCGTGCTGGGCCGCCTGGTCTTCCTTGCCGGCGCGGGCACGACGAGCCTCTTGGAGTTCGAATTGCAGGTGGGCCACGGTCAGTTCTGCATCGGCCAGCAGATCCTCTAGCCGGGCCTCGGCCCGCTGCGGATCGGTGGGTTCATCGGGTGTCGGGTTCGTCATCACACCGGTCCTTCGCATGAGCAGGCGAATGTCAGATCAGTCAGAAAAGCGTAGTCACCAAGAGCAAGAGCGCGGGGATCACTAGGAACACACCGATCACCCACGTCACCACGTAGAGCTTGTTTTCGGTGCCCAGGCGCGCCAGCCATTGCGCGGCGGCCACCGGCAGTGGCCGCAGGAACGGAATCCCAAAGATCACCAGGCCGCAGAACAGGTTGTACAGCACGTGCACGTACGCGGCCTGCAGGGCCGCGTGGCCCTCCACCCCGGAGAACGCGAACGCGGCGATCAGCGCAGTCAGGGTGGTGCCGATGTTCGCGCCGATGGTGAAGGGGTAGATCTGCTTGACCGAGAACTTGCCCGATCCCACCAGCGGCACCGCGAGGCTCGTGGTCGTCGAGGACGACTGCACCATCACCGTGATCAGGGTTCCCGAGGCGATTCCGCTCATCGGACCGCGCCCGATGGCGGTGTGAAAGACCTTCTCGGCCCTGCCCACCATGAGCACCTTGAGCAGCTTCCCGATCAGGTTGATCACGGCCAGGATCAACACCACGCCGATCAGAATCAGCATGATTCCGCCGGCCACATCGGGCAGCGGGCTGACGGCCCAGGTGAGCACGTCCACGCCCGGTCCGGTGAAAGCGCGCACCCCGGTACCGATTCCCGAGAACACGGCCGCGACCGGTCCGCCGTCGGATCCGGCAGTGGCGTCGGCCAGCCATTGCGAGCTGCGCTGCAATATCCCGAACATCAACTCCAGTGGCAGGAAGATCGCCACCGAGAGCAGGTTGTACATATCGTGGACGCTCGCTGCACCAAAAGCGCGGCGGAATACGTCCTTATCTTTCGCCATTCCCAGACTGACCAGGGTGGAGGTCACCGTGGTGCCGATATTGGCGCCAAGCAGGATCGGAATCGCGATCTCGATAGGCAGACCACCGGCCACCATTCCCACCGCGATCGACGTGGTCGTGGAGGATGACTGCGTCAGAACCGTTGCCAGGATGCCGATAACCAGCCCCACGAACGGGTTGGCCGCGAACTGAAAGAGTTCCCCGGCCTGATCGCCGGTGGCCATCTTGAAGCCCGAGCCAATTCCGGAGACGGCGGTGATGAGGATATAGATCGCGGCACCAACAACGAACCATTCGACGAGGTTCTGGGTGCGTCCGGTAAAGGGAAGCCAAGCGAGCGGGCTACGCAATTCCTTGGTGGCCGAACCATCGGTATTAGCGGTCACCTTGGCGGGTTCGCTGGTGGGCGCGCTCATAGCGCTCCTCCGATGGCCGTGATCACGAGGGAGACGTTTCCATAGGCAGGTGGAGCCAGGTCGTCTGGAAAGTGAACAGCAGGTGAACGAACGCTCGTGTCAGTGGCTGGTGGCACAGTAGAGCCATGTGCGGACGGTATGCCTCCTTCAGGGAGAACCAGGATCTAGCGGACGCTTTCGACGTGCAGGACATCGCCGAGGCCGCCCGCGAAGTGAGCGCTGGATACAACATCGCCCCGACCGATCCGGTGCGGATCATCGTAGAGCCGCGCCCCAAGGACGCCCAGGAGTCGGCAGCGCCGGTTCGGCAGCTCACCGTCGCCCGGTGGGGGCTGATCCCCGGGTGGGCCAAGGACCCGAGCGTGGGCGCGCGGATGATCAATGCCCGCAGTGAGACGGTGGCGCAAAAGTCGGCCTTTGCTAAGCCGCTAGCCACCCGCCGGTGCCTGGTGGTGGCCGACGGTTACTTCGAATGGCACACCGAAAAGACCGAAGGGTCCAAGCCCACCAAGACCCCGTTCTACATTCACCGCACCGATGGCGAGCCGATCGCGTTCGCGGGCCTGTACTCCTGGTGGCGCGACCGGAGCAAGCCCGAGGAGGATCCGGACCGGTGGTTGTTGTCGACCACGATCATCACCCAGGCCGCCCGCGACGGCTTAGAGGAGATCCATGACCGAGAGCCCGCCATCTTGGACTCGCCACTGATCGACCGGTGGCT
>JBMDWZ010000061.1:0-26186 GCA_048594865.1 Beutenbergiaceae bacterium | reverse complement strand
CGGCTCAGCACTCGCTCGATCATCACCGTGGGCGCCGTGGACACCGGAGCCTTTGACGTCAGCGGACTGGACGTGGTGCCAGCGCCGGATGACGTCGCCGAACTCGCCGAACTGCTGGGCGTGCACCTCACCGCGGTGAGTCCGGAGAGTGACGGATCCAACGAAGACGCGTCAAATGACGCGGCCAACGACGACGCGGCCAACGATGATGCGGCCAACGATGACGCGCCCGATGATGCGGCCTCCGATGATGAGGATTCAGGCTCATCCGGCGACTCCGATGAGGGCACCGACGACGCCGGCGAGGGGTCGAGCGATGACGCCAGTTCAGGTGACGCCAGTTCAGGTGATGACAGATCAGACGACGACGGATCAGACGACGGCGGGTCCAATGGTGGGGGAGCCCAGGGATCGCAGAGCGCAGGTGCCGGCACGTACATCGCTGATCTGGCGACGATCCAGCCTGGGCAGATTATCGACGTCGCACCGCAGAGCGATGAGACACCCGAAGAAGGGGGTTCGTGAAGTCCGACCCTGCCCACCGAGAGACTAGATGGGCCGGTCCTGCTCGCTGACGGAGCGGGCGAGCAGGAGGCGGCGATCGCCACCGCCCGGGCCGCCGGGGCGCGCGTGGTCCTCACCGATTCCATCAGCGATGCTCCGCCGGTGATCGAGGAACTCTCGGGCGTAGAAGCGATCGCTGCGCTCGGCGAGGGATTTGGGCCGGCAGATGAGTTCGCCTGGAGAGCCAGCAGCGCTGCCACCGGTGTGCAACTTCCGGGCGGTGGCCAGAACGTGCTCTCCGGTAAGAGCTACATCGCGTTGTATGGGCACCCCGAAACCGAAGCGTTGGGCGTTTTAGGGGAGCAGGGCCCCCAGGAGAGCGCAGAGCTCGCCCAGACCTACGCCAATCCTTATGAGGCATTGACCGATGATGAGGTCATCCCGGCGATGGAGATCATCACCACCGTGGCTACCGCCGGCCCCGGTACCGATGGCACGTACTCCAATCTTTGGGAACCGCAGACTTTCATTCCGCTGATTGAGGCCGCGCAGGAGGCGGGCCAGTACGTGGTTTTGGACTTCCAGCCGGGCCGCAGCACTTTCACCGAACAGATCGAGCAGTACGAGGAGCTGTTGGCCTACCCGCATGTGGGCGTGGCGCTGGATCCCGAATGGCGCCTGGAGGATGATCAAGTTCACCTGGAACAGATCGGAACGGTGACGGCCGAGGAGGTTAATGAGGTCATCGATTACCTCGCGGAGTTCGCAGTCTCCAACGACCTTCCGGAAAAGATGCTCATCTTGCACCAGTTCCAGCAACGAATGATCTCCGACCGCCAGGACCTGGCTATCGACACCCCACAGGTTGCCGTGGTGATCCACGCGGACGGTGAGGGCACTCCGGCCCAGAAACTTCAGACGTGGCGCACCCTGCAAGAAGATGCCCCGGAAGGCGTGGCGTGGGGGTGGAAGAACTTCATCGACGAGGATGATCCGATGATGAGCCCCGACGAAACCTATGACGTGGACCCGCGCCCGGTCTTCGTGAGCTACCAGTAAGCGCGCACATGACCGAGATCGATCAAGACGAAACCACCAAGCCGCGCACCGGGGTGCGGGGTTGGTGGCATGGGCTGCGCCCGCTGACCAGGCGCGCCATTCGGGTGACCGTAGCGTTTGCCACGATCGTGCTCATTTCGGCCGGTTTTGGGATCAGCACCGCGACCTACACCGGAAACTTCGGCCCGCACGTCGCGGAGTACAACACCCGACTCAACGGTGAAATCCGGGTGGATATGGGCCCGCTCGGGGCCCTGGTGATTCCCTCACCGCTGCCCGCTAACCTCGGCGTGGACGTGCACGTCCGCGAGATCCCCGACCAGTTGGCGGCCTCGGGCCAGGACCCCATTGAGGGTCTGACGGCGGACCTCAACTCCTACAGCCAGTTCTTCGCTAACCCACAAGCCACCATCGACGACGCCGCACGCGGGTTGATCAATGATGCCCTGGGTCGGACGGTGGTCACCGTCTGCGTCTTGATGTCACTCATCGCCTTGGGCAGGCTCGCCGCCCACGGCGTCCTGCGTGATGCGGTGAAGAGCGCATGGCGACAACCAGGGGTGCCGATCGTGGCACCGGCGATGGCCGCGGTTTTGGTGATCCTGCCTCTGACCGACCTGACCCGAACGTTCGGCCCAGAGGGTCGCTCATCGCCGGTACTCGCCGGCACTCCGCTGGAAGACGCGCGAGTCACCGGCCGGCTGGCGACCATCATCGATCACTACGGCGGGATGGTCTTGGAAGCGGTTGAGGACAACAACCGTTTCTACGCCGACGTGGCCGACAATCTCACCGCCGCCTATGAGGCCGATCTACTGCCCGAAGCGCCCCCGGCCGAGCCGCCGGGTCTGCTGAACCCGCCCATCGACATCGGCCCGCAAACCGGTACCGATTCCGACGGCACCGACCCCGGCGGATCGGGTGACGAGGCGACCGACCCGAACGGCCCAACCGATCCGAGCACGCCCGAGCCCGAGCGCGAAGGATCCGGTGCCCGGCTCCCGGTCCTAGACGTTCCCTACAGCGACCCGGATGCCGAGTACGCCACCTTCTTGGTGGTGTCTGACCTGCACTGCAACATTGGGATGGCTCCGGTAATCAATACCGCCGCACAGATGTCGGGCGCCGATGCGGTGCTCAATGCCGGGGACACGGTGGTCTCCGGGACGTCGGTGGAGTCGGCGTGCGTCAATGCGTTCGCCGACGGCATCGACGCTGGCATCCCGGTTGTGGTGGCCGACGGTAATCACGACTCGATCCTTACCGGGGAGCAGGAGCGCGCCCGAGGGTGGACGGTGCTGGACGGCGGGATCGTGGAGGTCGCCGGCGTGCGCATCTTGGGGGATGCCGACCCGACCCTCACCGAGATCGGTACCGGAACTCGCCCCGAGCGTGATGAGACGAGCACCGAAATGGGCGAACGTCTGGCACGCACGGCATGTGAGGTCAATGAGACCGAGGACCGTGCCGACATCTTGTTGCTGCACTCACCCCACCCGGCGCGATTCGCGCTCAATGAGGGGTGCGTCCCGCTGAACATCTCCGGGCACATGCACACCCAGCAGGATCCCTACCAACGAGGGCTGGGGATTCAGTTCATCACCGGCTCCACGGCCGGTGCCGCCCTGGGCCGTCCGACCGTAGGACCGCTGCAGTCCCAAGCGGTGATGACGGTGGTGCGCTGGAACGTGACCGACCGTGAGCCCGGGCACTACCGGGTGATCACCGCCGACCCCGACGGGTCGGTGGACCTCGGGGACTGGACGGACTTCCCGCCGCAGCCCACGGAGTTCGTCGACATCAGCCAAGAGCCCGGTGCGGGCACTGATCCCGAGGGCACTGATCCAGATGGCACTGATCCAGATGGCACCGATCCGGATGGCACAGACCCAGATGACACCGACCCGGGAACTGATGACGGTGACATCGAGGAGGGCGACCCAGGAACGCCGGACCAGAACCTGCCCGAGGATGAGCAGGCTCTCCAGGACGATGAGTGATGCCTTGGCATCGGTAGTTCATACTGGTGTCACCGACCATCTGGAGGTCCGAGGTGAGTGACACCATCGATACCCACGACACGATGCCCGCAGGCGAGGGCGACGACGTCGCTTCCGCTACGCCGTCGGACGTCGAAAGCGGCGAGGGCGGCAATGCCACCCGCGGGTATGCCGCGCTCATGGTCATCACCGGGTTCTTTGGGCTGATCTCGGCGGTGGCGCTGACGATCGACTACATCAATTCCCTGCGCGATCCGGGCTACGTGCCCAGTTGTGACCTCAACCCGCTCATCGGGTGTGGTGAATTCCTCGGTAGCCCGCAGGCATCGGCGTTCGGCTTCCCGAACGTCATCATTGGAATGGTCGCTTTCAGTGTGGTGATCGCCATCGGAGCGGTCTTGCTGACCCGTGCGGTGCTTCCACAGTGGTTCTGGCGCGGGATGGTCGCTGGGGTGACCTTCGGGATCGGGTTCGTCACGTGGTTGCAGTATCAGTCGTTCAACGTGATCGGCGGATTGTGCCCTTACTGCATGGTGGTGTGGACCGCGATGATCCCGTTGTTCGTGCACACGGTGGCGCGCGCGGCCGAGAACGGCTCGCTGCCGGTAGGCGAGGGCCTCAGTTCATTCCTGGTTCGCTACCGCTGGGCGCTGACGTTCCTGTGGTACCTCGCGGTGATCGTGGCGGCCATGTTCGGCCTGGGCGACGCGCTACTGCTGATGTTCTAGCAGCGCGCCGCCTCGGCAGTTATCTGCGAACTCTGCCTCTAGGACCCCTGCCTGCTACGAACTCTGCCTCTAGGAACCCTGCCTGCTACGAACTCTGCCTCTAGGAACCCTGCCTGCTACGAACTCTGTGCCCGCCGGGAATCGTCGCGGATGACGCCCACGAGTTCCTCGATCACATCCTCTAGGGTCACCACACCGAGCATGGGTGCGCGGTGCGCTGGGCCCTCGGAGTCGCGCACCTGAGCCAGGTGCGCCGAGGCGTCGCGCATGACTTCCAGAACGTCCTGCAGAGAGTCTGTGACCTTCACGACCGGCAACTCCCGGAAGCTGGCGGGATCGATCGGCTGATCACGCAATGCCGGGTCGTTCTCCAAGAGGTCCTTGATGTGCACATACCCGCGTAGCCGGCCATCGGAGCTCTTGATCGGGAACCGGGAGTAACCCTCGGAACTGATCTCCTCGGCCCTGGCCGGGGTGACATCCGGGGGCATCGTGCGCACCGACTCCATTGGCAATAGCACGGCGCGGGCGGTTCGATCGGCGAACTGCAACGCCCCTTGCACCAGGCGCTCGTCGTGGAGCTCGATCATGCCGCCGGTGCGCGATTCCTCCACCAGAGCAGACACCTCATCGCGGGTGAAGGAGGAGGCGACCTCCTCCTTCGGTTCCACTCGCAGCATTCTCAGGATCAAGTTCGCCAGTTCGTTCAGGAGCCACAAGATGGGGTAGATCAACCAGACGATCCCCGAAAGGATCGGAGCCAGCACCATCGCGCTGCGCTCCGGTCCGGCCAGGGCGATGTTCTTGGGCACCATCTCACCCAGGACCACGTGCAGGTAGGTGATGAGAACGAGGGCGATGACGAAGGCGATCGGGTGAGTCAGATAGCCGGGCACACCCATCGAGGCCAGGGGGTCCTCGATGGCGTAGGCGATCGCTGGTTCGGAGATCACCAGGAGCAACAGCGAGCACACCGTGATGCCCATCTGGGCGCCGGCCATCATGAGGGAGACCCGCTCCATGGCACGCAGGGTGATCTTGGCCCGGCGGTTGCCCTCCAGGACCAAGGGTTCCACCTTGGTGCGCCGGGCGGACACCAGCGCGAATTCCGCGCCCACAAAGAACGCGTTGAATGCCAGCAGAAAGACGGTCAATCCGAGGGCTAGACCTAAGCTCATGAGCGCTCCTCGGACTTCTCTGCGTTGTCATTGTCGGCATCACCGGCGGCATCACCGGCGGCATCGTCCTGTGGTTCGACGGGGCCGACCACGCGCAACTGCACCAGATCCACCCGGTGGCCATCCATGGCCAGCACTTTGAGGTTCACGCGCATCGGGTCGGCACCGGTGGTGGCTGCGCTATGCACCTCAACTTCATCGCCCACGTCGGCCAACCGGTCCAGTTCGTCGGCGATCAACCCTCCGAGGGTGTCGTAGGCCTCGTGTTCGGGCAGCTCGACGTCGATGACCTCGCTGGCCTCGTCCACCCGCAACATGCCGGCCAGGTCCCAGGATCCATCGGGGCTGTGCACGGGGTCCTCTTCGTAGTCGTGCTCGTCGCGGACCTCGCCGATGATCTCTTCGACCAGGTCTTCCAGGGTGATGAGGCCGTCGAGGTCACCGAACTCATCGATCACCAGCGCCATCTGCAGGCCTCCGGCGCGTAGATCGTCCATGAGTTCATCGAGTTCCAGGGAATCTGGGACCAGGGTGGCCTCGTTGAGAACAGCGCTCACCGGGGTTGAGCCACGCTCCGCAAATGGCACGCTGAGCGCATTGCGCACGTGCACTAGGCCACTGACCTGGGTTTGGGTGTGGCCGTTGTCTTGGACGGTATGCAATACCGGGAAGCGTGAGTGCCCGCTGCTGCGCGAGGCGTCGATCAGCTCGGCAAGGCTTTGATCGGGGGACAGGCTCACGATCTGCGACCGTGGCTTCATTGCGTCGCGGGCGCGGCGGTCGCCGAACTCCAAGGACCGCTCGATGAGGTCGGCGGTGTCTTCGTTCAGCGTGCCGGAGTCAGCGGACCGGCGCACCAGCGCGGAGAGTTCTTCGGCGCTGCGCGCGGAGGCGAGCTCCTCTTGGGGCTCGATGCCGATCAACTTGAGGATGCGGTTGGCGGTGCCGTTAAAGAACGCGATTGGCCAGTACATGATCGTGGTCCACAACCGCTGGAAGCCGGTAATGAACTTTGCTGTCTCCAAGGGCTTGGCGATCGCGAGGTTCTTGGGGACCAGCTCACCGAAGATCATCGTGGTTCCGGTGGCGATCACCAGGGCCAGCGTCAACGAAACCGGGTAGGCCCGGTCAGCGGAGATCCCGAGGTCTTCGAGTAACGGCTGGATCAGGCGACCGATCGCGGGCTCGGAGATCCACCCCAGGAGCAGGTTGGTGACGGTGATACCCAGTTGGGCGCCAGAGAGCTGAGTGGACAGGGTCCGCAGGGCGTTCTGCACCCCCACGGCCCGTTTGTCGCCAGCGGCTGCGGCGCGATCCACCGTGGAACGCTGCACAGTGACCAGCGCGAACTCCGCGGCCACGAAGCCGCCACCACAGGCGATTAACACCATGGTGATGAAGATCAGTAAGTAGTCCATCTAGACCACGTCCTGCAAGAACGGAAGGGGGCGTAGCCCCCCGGTACTGTCAGAGTCGGCGTCGGATTCGCTCGTTGAACTCTCAGTGTCAGTAGTTACGTCACTACTGTCATAGTCGCCGGTGGCGCCCATGGTCTCCAATCCTTCAGGTCCTTGGGCACCGTCTGCCCGCAATGAGCAGTCATGCTACACAATTGCGCGACCACACGTCTGTGTTCCCGCGCACAAAGGCCGCCCGAACAATGTTCGAGCGGCCTTTGTAAGCACTGCCGGTCTTGCAGGTGCGCAGGTGCGCTGGTGTATCGCTAGGCGGGTGACTCCGAGCGGTCCCCGGACCAGTCGGTGTGGAAGGAGCCTTCGTCGTCGATACGCTCGTAGGTGTGCGCACCGAAGTAGTCGCGAAGCCCCTGTAGCAACGCGGCGGGCAGCCGGGAGGCGCGAGCCGAGTCGTAGTAGGACAGCGCCGAGGCAAACCCGGGGATCGGAACCCCGGCCAGGGCGGCCTGGCCGACGATGAACCGCCACCCGTCTTGCGCCTGCGACAATCCCGCATGGATCGAGGGCGCGGCAAGCAGGGTGGACAGGTTCTGTCCGGCGTATTCGGAGCGGATGCGCTCCAGCAGTCGCGCGCGGATGATGCACCCGGCTCGCCAGATCTTGGCGACCTCGGCGACGTCCACGTTCCAGTCGTACTGCAGCGACGCCGAACGAATGAGGTCCATGCCCTGGGCGTAGGCGATGACCTTCGCTGCCCATAGACCCTGGCGAACGGACTCGATGTACGCGGCCTTGTCCTCTGGCTCCAGGCCGCCGGTGGGGCCGGTCAGCGACTTGGCCGAGGCGGCACGCAGATCGGAGTGCCCGGAGACCGAGCGGGCGAAGACGGACTCGGCAATGGTGTTTACCGGAACACCGAGTTCCAAGGCGATCTCCACGGTCCAACGACCGGTGCCCTTCTGGCCCGCGGAGTCGGCGATGACGTCCACCAGGTACTTGCCGGTACGCGCATCGACCTGATCCAGCACCTCAGCGGTGATTTCGATGAGGTAGGAGTCCAGGTCTCCGGCATTCCATTCGCGGAACACCTGAGCGATTTCGGGGTTGTCCAGGCCGGCTACCCGCAGCAGGTCGTAGGCCTCGGCGATGAACTGCATGTCGGCGTACTCGATGCCGTTGTGCACCATCTTGACGAAGTGTCCCGCGCCGTCTGGGCCGATGTAGGTGCAGCACGGCTCACCCTCATAGACCGCGGCGATATCTTCCAGGATCGGGCCCAGTGCCTCGTAGGACTCCGGAGAGCCGCCGGGCATGATCGAGGGGCCGTTGAGGGCGCCTTCCTCACCGCCGGAGATTCCGGCGCCGACGAAGTGCAGTCCCTCCTCGCGCAGGGCCTGCTCACGGCGCCGGGTGTCTGCGTAGTGGGCGTTGCCGCCGTCCACCACGATGTCACCGGGCTCCAACAGCGGACGCAGCGCGTCGATGGTGGCGTCGGTGGCAGGGCCGGCCTGCACCATGATGATGATCCGGCGCGGACGCTCCAGGCTGGCGACGAAGTCGCTCAGCTCGGTCGCGGGCACGAACGTTCCCTCCGAGCCATGGGTGGCGATCAGGTCTTCGGTGCGGGCGGGGGTGCGGTTGTACAGCGCGACGGCGTAACCGTGGCCCGCAATGTTGCGAGCCAGGTTGCGGCCCATCACTGCCAACCCGATGACACCGACTTGTGCGGTTGCCTCAGTAGTGCTCATGCGTCCTTCTTTTCAGGCGTAGGGGTGGTGTTAGGCATAAGGGATCTGCTCGTCCTTCAGTAGCCCGGTGAATGCCTTGTGGGCGGTACGGAACAGGTCCGGTCCCGAGAAGCCGCCGGTGCTGCTGTGCGATTCCAGGTGGGGTTCAAGGGAGAAGAAGCCCTCAAACTTGTCATCGCGCAGGCCTCGGATCGTTTCGCGGACCTGCCCATCGCCTTCACCGGCGGGCACAACCTTGCCGTTTTCGTGCAGGGCGTCCTTGATCTGCACGTACTCCAGGTACGGGCGCAACAACTCGAAGCCTTCGGTGTGCGGGTTGACCCCGACCTGCACGTAGTTCGCCGCGTCCCAGGCGATCCGCAGCCGCGGTGAGTCGACGGTGGTGACCAGGTCGTGGCAACGAGCCGGGACGTCGCCGTAAATGCCCTTCTCGTTTTCGTGGAGCAGGGTGACGTTGCCTTCTTCGGCGATCTGCACCAGCGCGCGCATCCGGCGCATGACCTCATCGCGGACTTCCTCCGGCGCGGTGTCGGGCCGCAGGAAGAAGGAAAAGATTCGGATGTAGGGCGCGCGGAAACGGTGCGCCACCTGCACGGCGCGGCGCATCTGCTCGAGGTGTGGTTCGAAGTCGTCGTCGATGTAGATCTTCCCGATTGGGGAACCGATCGACGACACCCCCAAACTGTGATCGGTGAGGATCTCCTGAACTTGATCCAACTGCGCATCGCTGAGCTTGAGGACGTTGACGTCCCAGGCGCTACGGAACTCGATGAAGTTGAGCCCGAGCTCTCTCGCGACATCGCATTGGAGTGTGAAGTCTGGGTCGATCTCATCGACGAAACCGGACAAGGTCCACATTGCTGACGAACTCCAAGGGGTGGTCGGTCGTGCTGATTTCCTAAGTCAGCCTATCGGTTCCGCTCCGGCCGGGCGGCAACCGGTTGCCAGCCTTTGCCTTGCGGACGTAGCCTGCGGGCGTGGGAGAGGCAGAGGGCCGTGAGGTGCCAACGATTTACGACGTGGCCAAGGCCGCAGGGGTATCGGCTTCGACGGTTTCACGGACCTTCTCCCGGCCGGGCCGAGTGAATGCGCAGACCGCCGAGCGGGTGCGCCAGGCTGCCAACGATCTGGGTTACCGCACGAACCCCCAAGCACGGGCGTTATCTACCACCCGTGCGCAGATGCTTGCGGTGGTGCTGGCCGACGTCACCAACCCTGGGTTCTTTGACTTGATTCGTGGCGCCGCGGCCGGGGCCGATGCCCGTGACTACACCATCATGGTCGCTGAGACCAGGGAATCGGCAGACACCGAACGCGACGTCCTGCAACGCGCGGCGGCGAGCGTCGATGGGATCGTCTTGGCAGGTTCCAGAATGTCCGACGGCGCAATCCGGCAGATTGCGAAAGTGGCACCTTTGGTGATGGTCAATCGGGATGTCAGTGGGGTGCCGAGCGTGGTCATCGACTTCGCCAAGGGCGCCCGGCTCACCATCGAGCACCTCGCCGGGCTGGGGCACCGGCAGTTGACCTACCTTTCAGGGCCCGAGGCGTCTTGGCCCGATGGGATGCGGTGGCGCAGCCTGCGCGATGCCGGCACGGATGAGGGTGTGCACGTGCGCCGACTGGGGCCGTTTGCACCGACGTTGGCCGGGGGAGTGCAGGCGGCCACGCGGTGGTTAGAAGGGGGCGGTTCGCGAGCTGCGCGGGCGCGGGAGTCCGCGCAGGGCACCGCGGTGGTGGCCTATAACGATGTGATGGCGATCGGGTTCATCCGAGCGGTTCAGAACGCCGGGGTGCGGGTGCCGAGTGAGGTCAGCGTCATCGGCGCGGATAACAGCACCTCCGCGGAGATCATCTCCCCGGGGCTGACCACGGTGGCGGCACCGTTGTACGACGTGGGGCACACGGCCGCGAGCAACGTCCTAGCGTTAATCGGCGGGGCGCATTCTCGGCGTGGCGGACCGGTGGTGGTGCCCACCAAACTGGTGGTCCGGGAGTCCACAGCCCACGCTTAGCCCGCCTCGTACTAGACGGATGGCTCCTGGGGTCAGTTGACGCTGACGTGCACGTGGTCGAAGTGGTTCGCGGTCGCACCGCCCCGATCTTCCATGCCCCGCCAAGCGCTGTGCGGGCTACCCGCCATCCAGATCTGCTGCTGGTAGATCACATAGGTGACCCCGAGCGAACTGGCGTTGGCCTGCAGGTAGCGGGCAATCTGCCAGCCGGGTTCACCGGTGACCATGATGTCGACTGCGCGGCCGGAACCGTGATCGCCCGGGTCGCCGGCGCGGTAGCCACCGTAGGAGGAGGCAACGCCGGGGAACGCCGCGCACACCGCGCGATAGGTCGCTAGTGCGTTCGGGGCCAGGCTGGACTCGATGGAACTGCTGATCGGGCAGTTCGCGTTCGACACGCCACCGGAGCCGCCGTCGGACTCACCACCACCGGACTCGCCGCCGCCGGATTCACTGCCACCGGACTCGCTTTCTTGCGATCCGCCGTCGGCGTCGGCTGCCTGGTCGCTCGATTGGCCGCCATCGCTGCTGCCACTCGCGGCAACGGGTTCATCGACCGGCTCAGATTCCTGCAGGTAGGAGGAGCGCACCCACGCTTCCTCTTCGTCCCACACGAGCTGGGTCCACCCATCGGCGGATTCGCCGGTGACGTCCACTTGCTCGCCGCGGGCCGCGACCGCAACCTGTTCGGCGCCGGTGTCGGCCTCGGAGCGGATGTTGACCGCTTCGTTGACCCACAGCTGGCCGGTGATGTCGGGCACCACGATCGGAGCCACCGAGTTGGCGCCGGAGGTAGGCAACTCAAAAGGCTCGGTTCCGGATTGAACGCGCTCGGCGGAACGTTGAGCGACCAAGTCGCCACGACCATCGAGGAGGTTCAAACTTGCCTCGGAGACTTCCTGAGTGACTGCCTGCTCGGCCGTGTCCGCAGCTTCATCGCTCGACCCCGAGGCTCCGAAAGCCCAGTAGCTCGCGGTCCCGCCGAGCACCAAGGTCAGGGTCGCTAGGGCCGCGCGATTGCGGCGCCTGCGGCGCTGCCGCGTGCGGCTGCGGACCGGTGCGTCAGGAGTGGACAAGGAAGGGTTAGGCACAGCAGAGCTCTCATTTGGTGTCGGGATGCCGCCCGCCCCCCGAGAGCATGCGGCCGGGTCATAGTAACCAGATCGTTATCCGTTTGTGTTGCATTCGGTGTGGGGTGTGGCTGAGTTCACCGATGCCTGCCCGGGCCCCGGCGCCAATGGCGCGGCCGGTTGCGGGCCGTGCGTCGGGGCAAGTGACGGCAAGCGTTTGCGCCGCGGGAGCCGATACCGAGACGATGATCGGCATGACGCCAGCGTTGGAGTTACACCCAGACCGCCTGTTCCCCAGCGACCCGCGAGTGCGGGAAATCGCCCGAGAGTTGTACCAGGAAGTGGCCGATAAGCCGATCATCTCCCCGCACGGTCACGTACCCCCAACCTGGCTGAGCCAGGACGTCCCGTTTGATGATCCGGTGTCGTTGCTGATCACACCCGATCACTACATCAACCGGTTGCTACACGCCCGGGGTGTCTCGTTGCGTGACCTTGGGGTGGGCACCGGTCCGCTCTCCGAAGGCGATGCCCGCGCGGCCTTCCGCATCCTGTGCGAGCACTGGCCGGCGTTCCGCGGGACGCCCGTGCGGTACTGGCTGGAGGACGAATTCGCCGGCATTTTCGGGGTGACGAAGCGGCCTAGCGCGGACACTGCCGATGAGATCTATGACCAGATCGCAAGCAAACTGGCCACGCCGGAGTTCCGGCCCCGGGCACTGTTCGATGCGTTCAACATCTCGGTACTCGCTACTACCGATGACCCTGCTGATGACCTGGAGCCTCACCGCTCCCTGGCCCAGGACCCCGACTTCTCCGGACGGGTCCTGCCCACCTTCCGGCCGGACAAATACCTGGACCCCTCGGTGCCGAATTGGAACGACGCCATCGACGCCCTGGCCGCGGCTAGCGGAATCGACTGCGGCGACTACGCCGGTTACATCGCGGCCCTGGAGAACCGCCGCGCCTACTTCAAGGAACATGGGGCGGTTTCCACCGACCACGGTCACCTCGATGCTGGCACCGAGCCACTCAGTGAGGCCCAGGCACAGTCGATCTTCGCCCAGGCCCGCTCCGGCGCCGTCTCCGAGGCCGACGCTCGTGCCTTCCGCTGGCACATGACCTCGCAAATGGCGCGGATGTCATGCGATGACGGGCTGGTCATGACCCTGCACCCCGGTGTACGCCGCAACCACCACACGGCCAGTTTTGAGGACCTTGGCCCCGACATCGGCTGCGACATCCCCATCGCGATGGAGTACACCGACTCCATCCGTCCCCTGCTGCAGCAATACGGGACCCACCCGAACTTCCACCTGGTGCTGTTCACGATCGATGAGACCGTGTTCTCGCGGGAACTGGCGCCGCTTGCCGGTTTCTACCCCTCGGTCTACGTGGGTGTGCCGTGGTGGTTTATCGACGCGCCCGAGGCGATCCGCCGGTTCCGCAGCGCGGTGACCGAGACTGCCGGGTTCTCCCGGACCTCGGGCTTCATCGACGACACTCGCGCGTTCTGCTCCATCCCGGCCCGGCACGACATGTCCCGCAGACTGGATGCGGGCTACCTGGCGCAGCTGGTGGCCGAACACCGGCTCGCGGAGGATGAAGCACACCAGTCGATCCATGACCTGGTGGTCAACAACCCCGCCCACGTATTCAAGTTGGGGGACGGGCGATGAGCGCGCAGCGACTCAACCGCGCCTACCTCGATGCCGGAGCACCCGCGCCGGTGCGGATCGTGCACCTGGGGCTGGGCAACTTCCACCGCGCCCATCAGGCTTGGCACACTCACCGGGCGCCGGATGCGGGGGAGTGGGGGATCGCGGCCTTCACCGGCCGCCGGCCGGATATGGCCCGCGCTCTGGAGCCGCAGGATGGGCTTTTCACGCTCATCACCCGCGACTCCGGGGCCGACAGCTTCGAGGTGGTGACCTCGATTGTGGCCGTGCACGATGCCTCCGAGCACGAGGCGTTCGTGGACTACCTGCGGCGCAGCGAGGTTGCCATCGTGAGCATGACCGTCACCGAGCACGGCTACCTGCGCGGCGCCGATGGGCATCTTGACCAGGGCCGTGAGGAGGTCGTTGAGGACCTTGAGGCGATCGCCAACTCCCAACCGGTGCGCACCCTGCCGGGCCGTCTCGTGGCCGGGCTCGCGGCCCGCCGGGAAGCCGGGGCCGGAGGGATCACGATCCTGTCCTGCGACAACCTGCCCGACAACGGGCACGCCACAGCCACCGTGGTGCTGGAGATGGCACGCCTGGTGGATGCAGACCTTGCCGCCTGGATCGAACAGACCGTGGACTTCGCCTCGTCGATGGTGGACCGGATCACCCCGGCCACCACCGAGCAGGACGTGCAGTTGGTCACCGACACCCAGGGCTACCTCGACGTCAGCCCGGTTCCGACAGAGCCGTTCAGCGAATGGGTAATCACCGGCGAATTCCCGGCGGGGCGCCCAGCTTGGGAACATGCCGGTGTGCAGTTGGTTCCCGATGTCTCCCTGCACGAACAGCGCAAACTGTGGCTGCTCAACGGCTCCCACTCGTTGCTGGCGTACACCGCGCCGCTCTTCGGGCATCAGACCATCGATGAAGCGGTGGCCGACGAGACCTGCGTCGAGCTGGTCAACACGTTCTGGGATGAGGCGCAGCGGCACCTCGACCTGCCCGACGCGGACGTCGAGGCCTACCGCCGAGACCTGTTGACCAGGTACCGCAACACCGGCGTGCGCCACCAGTTGGCTCAGATCGCCAACGATGGCTCCCAAAAACTGCCGGTGCGCACCATCCCGGTGATCAAGGCCGAACGCGCCGTCGGGAACCTGCCGGTCGGCGCCGCAACGGCGCTCGCCGGATGGGTGCTGCACCTTCAGGGTCACGGAGCCCCCGTGAAGGACCCCGGTGCCGGGCCGGCGCAATCGGCGGCGTCCGCTGCCACCGTGTCCGACGCCGTCACTGCGGTACTGGGCACCCTGGATGAGTCACTCGCATCCGACGCCGAACTCGCCGACCTGGTGACCCAGCGCGTCGAATGGCTCAAGGCGCCGAACTAAACGGCGCGGTCAGGAAGCAAGGCGCCGGCCGGACTCCGGCCGGCGCCTTAGCTCATGGGTGAACGGTAAACGGCTCAGGGGCTCCGGGCGCCTAGTTGGCCGGGGCCAAACCAAGCGCCTCGCCGAGTTCGGCGGCGCTGATGTCCCCGGGCTTGGCGCCGGTACGGGCGGCTTCATGCGCCAGTCGAGTGATTGCTGCGTTGATGGGGGCGTGCAATCCGTGTTGGCGGGCGATGAAGGCGATTTCGCCGTTGAGGTAGTCGGTTTCGATGGTTCCGGTGCCGCGCGCCAGCGACTGCCACGAGGAGCCGCCCAACTGCTCCGGAGCACCGGGGACCGGCGCGACCGTGAAGGACTTGGCCCGCTGCACCTTCTCCTCGGCATCGGAGGTCACCTCGATGCCGGCATCGGACAGAACCTGGCGGGCCTCATCGCGCGCGGCCTGCAGCAGGTCCTTGCCATCATCTGCTCCACCGAGCAGGGCCTGGAAGGCGTTACCGATGTTGGACAACAGCTTGTGGTACTTCCACGGCATGACATCTTCCGGAAGTTCGATCCCAAGACCGCTGGACTCAAAGTCATCGCGCACTTGGTGCAGCAGTGCGGTGTCCTGCTCGGTCGTCAAAGCTGCCGGGAATCTCGAGGTGTGCAAAATCCCGGAGACCGGGACTGCGCGGGCGATCACTTCACCGGGCTCCAGGTGCACCGCGGGTAGCCACACCGTGACACCGAAAACGCGATCGAAGTAGCGCAATGCGATCGACTCGCTCGTCACGCCGTTGAGGGCGGTGAACACCGGCAGCGCCTGCCCGGCGCTGACCGTGACGCCGTCGATGGTGACCGGCGCACTGGACCACTGCGCCAGAGCCGCCTGGGCCTGATGCGTTTTGGTCGCCAAAATGAGTACGTCGTCTTCGCGCAGTTCCAGGTCCTCGGGGCCGCCGACGGCGTGCAGGGCCACCTGGTCATCGAACTCCGGTGTGCGCAGGTGCAGTCCGCGCTCTTGTAGCGCTTCCAAGTGGGGTCCGCGGGCGACGGCGACGACGTCCTTTCCGCCTCGGGCCAGCCTCCCCGCGATAGTTCCGCCTACAGCACCGGTTCCGATCACCACGTAACGAGTCATGGTCATTGAGCATAGGCCAGCGGGAATACCTGAGCGTGCGCAACGTTGAACAGATAGATGCAAAAGCATGTAACCTGATGGAAGTCGAGTTAAGGAGCGCACCATGCAGTTCGGAGTTTTCACAGTCGGGGATGTCACGCGCGACCCCACGAATGACACCACGCCCACCGAGCACGAGCGCGTGAAGTCCATGGTCGCGATCGCCAAGCACGCCGAGGCCGTTGGCCTAGATGTGTTCGCCTCCGGTGAGCACCACAACGAACCGTTCGTGCCGTCGTCGCCCACCACGCTGCTCGGGTATATCGCGGCCCAGACTTCGAAGATCATCTTGTCCACGGCCACCACGCTGATCACCACCAATGACCCGGTGAAGATCGCCGAGGACTACTCGATGCTGCAGCACCTGTCCGATGGGCGTGTGGACCTGATGCTCGGGCGCGGCAACACCGGGCCGGTCTACCCCTGGTTCGGTCAAGATATCCGCCAAGCGCTTGCGCTAACCGTGGAGAACTACGGCCTGTTGCGGGAATTGTGGGACAACCAGGTAGTGGACTGGGAGGGGCGTTTCCGCACCCCACTGCACGGCTTCACCGCGACCCCCAGACCGCTGGACGGGGTAGCCCCGTTCGTGTGGCACGGGTCGATCCGCACCCCGCAGATCGCCGAGCTGGCAGCAAAGTGCGGCGATGGCTTCTTCGCCAACCACATTTTTTGGCCCAAGGAGCACTTCCAGGGCCTCATCGACCTGTACCGCCAACGTTTTGAGCACTATGGCCACGGCCGCGCCGAGGAAGCGATCGTGGGCCTGGGCGGCCAGGTGTTCATGCGTCCCAACTCCCAGGACGCCATCAACGAGTTCCGCCCCTATTTCAATGAGGCACCCGTGTACGGGCACGGCCCGGCCATGGAGGACTTCATGGAGCAGACGCCGTTGACCGTCGGCAGTCCGCAGGAGGTCATCGATAAGACCCTGACCTTCCGTGAGCACTTCGGCCACTACCAGCGCCAACTGTTCCTCATCGACCACGCCGGTCTACCGCTGAAGACGGTGCTGGAGCAGCTGGACCAGATCGGTGAGATCTTGCCGACGTTGCGCGCGGAGATGGCCGATGGCCGGCCAGACAACGTGCCCGACGGTCCCACCCACGCGTCGCGCAAGCGCGCACTGGACCCCCTCGGTGTGCGGGCGTGAGCGTCCGATCAGCGGCCGCGGCCTGGGAGGCGTTGTTTCGCGCCCAGGTCGCGGCGATGCGCAGGTTCGAGGCCGAACGTGACTTCGCGCCGTTGCGGTCCCGGGAGTACGACGTGCTATTCAACCTTGCCCAGCTCGGGGGGCGCGCTCGCCAGGGCGAACTTAACGAGCACCTGCTCATCTCCCAGCCCAGTCTGTCGCGCATGATCGACCGCCTCAGCCAAGCCGGGTACGTGGCCAGAGAAGTGTGCGACGACGATGGCCGGGGAGTGGTGGTGGTGTTGACCGAACTCGGGCAACGGACCCAGGCAGAGATCGGCCGGGTGCACGTGCGCCACATCGCCAGAATCTTCGATGACGCCCTGAACCCAGAGGAACAAGAAGTGCTGACGCGGCTGGCGGGTTCGGTCCGCGATGCGGCCAACAACCAGTCGGTACCCAGTCCCTGGTGACAATGACAATGACAATGACAATGACAATGACAATGACAACGACAATGACAAGGACACGGAAAGGAACGCGGTAGGTGAGTAAGGAGACACGCGTCGTGGTGCTCTCGGGAGGGGTGGGCTACCCCTCCTCAACCCAAGTGCTGGGCAATGCCCTGGCGACCTCGGTCAGCGAGGCGCTGCCCGATGCAGCGATCGTGGACGTGATCGAGGTCCGCGAGCTCGGTGAGGCCATCGCCCGCGCCACCTTCCTTGGTCTACCCGAACCACAGCTCGACTCGGCCCTGCGGATGGTCGAAGGGGCCGATGTGCTGATCGCCACCAGCCCGGTCTTTCGGGGGTCCTATGCCGGCATGTTCAAGGCCTTTATCGACCTGCTCGACCCGGTCGCGATGCGTTCGGTGCTGGTGGTCCTCGGCGCGACCGGAGGATCTGCGCGGCACCAGCTCGTCATCGACCAAGCCCTGCGTCCACTGTTTGCCTACTTCGGATCGCTGATCGTGCCCACCGGGGTCTATGCGACCAGCGAAGAGCTGGGCACGGTGGGCCGGCTCCCGGCAGCACTTGAGCGCCGCATCCAGCGGGCCGGTCAGCAAACGGCCGCATTGCTGGCTTAGCCCCTTGCCGTGGATCGCTCCGCGGCATCCCTTGATCGCCGGTTTTAGCGAATAGGTTCGGCAGCCAGATGTAGCACCGACTCGGTCAGCGCCCGGATTCCACGCTCCACGTCCTCCAGTGAGACGTCCTCATCGGGGTGGTGAGAGATGCCGTCCGGGTTGCGCAGGAACAGCATTCCGACGTCGGTGATGGCACCGATCGACATCGCGTCATGGCCGGCGGGTGAGAACAGCGTGGCGGGTTCTTCTGCCGAGCGGCCCAGGGTAGAGGTGATGCCCTCGCGCACCACGTCCTGCAGCAGTGGAGCACACGTCACCGCTGCCGCATTGTGCACTTCGGTCGCCTCCCACGACAGTCCTCGACGGCCAGCGATCTGGTCGAGTTCGGCCGTAATCTGGGACCACACCTGGTCGCGTGACTCGTCGTACTCACCGCGCAGGTCCAGGGACAGGTTCGCCTGCCCGGGCACGATGTTGACTGCCCCCGGGAAGGCCTGCAGTTGTCCGACGGTGCCGATGATGTGCCGCTGGCTACGGGAGAGCCGTTCGATGGCTAGAGCCGCTTCGCTCGCCCCAAGCAAGGCATCGCGCCGCATGTCATACGGGGTGCCGCCGGCGTGCCGAGCTTCACCGTTCATGACGATCTGAAACCGTCGTGCGCTGGCGATCGAGGACACCACGGCCAAGGATTCACCTCGTTGATGCAACTCCGGGCCCTGTTCGATGTGCGCCTCGAGGTAGCCCACCAAGTCCTGTGGTGCTCTAGCCGCTTCGCCGATCCGGGAGGGATCTAGGCCGAAGGAGGTAAAGGCTTGGCGCAAGGTGATGCCGTTGGCGTCGGTCAGGTCCCACCATTGCTCATCCCATAGCCCGGCCATGGCCGCCGATCCCAGCAGCGCCTTGCCGAACCGGGTGCCCTCCTCATCGGAAAACGCCAACACTTCGATGCCGAACGGTAACGGGATCTCCCACCCATTCTCGCCGTCGGGCCGGCGAAGTAACCGGACCACTTCGATCGCCATCAGAACGCCAACGATTCCGTCGTACTTGCCCGCATCGGGAACGGTGTCCAGGTGGGAGCCGAGCAGCAGTGTGGGTGCCTGCGCTCCGGCGGTGTTGTCGAGCCGTCCGATTTGGTTGCCGGCGGCGTCCTGCCAACTGCGCATCCCAACCTCGCGCATCCAGCCGGCGGCGACCCGGTTCACCTGGGCGTGCTCGGGGGATAGGTAGACCCTCTCGATGGCGCCGGTGGTAGCGCTGATCGATGCGAGCTCGGCGCATCTGGCCATCACGCGTTGTGCGGCCAGGGCCGTGACCTCGGGGCCGATTTGCATTCGGCCGCTGTCGCTCCGATCGTTGCTCATGCAGCCTCCTCGAATACATCGAGCGCCGCCGCTAGGCCAGCGCCGGGGGGAACCTTGGCCCCGAATTGCCGCAGCACTGCTTCCAGGGCGACGACGGTGGTGCTCACCGCGTCGCGGCGGGCGTTGTAGCCCATCGTGCCGATGCGCCAGATGCGCCCGTGCAGTGGCCCGAAGGAGGTGCCGATCTCTACCCCGAAGTCCTCGAGCATGGCGCTGCGCACGGGATCGGCAGGAACACCATCGGGCACGTAGACGCCCACCACGTTGTTCATCTTGTGCGACAGGTCGCCGAACACCTCCAGGCCCATCGCCTGCACCGCTGCGAGCATCGCCGCGCCCGCGACCCGGTGGCGTTCGATGACCGCGGCGCGGCCTTCCAGGAGCATCACTCGCGCGCACTCGTGGGCGGCGTACAGCATCGTGGTGGCTTCGGTGTGGTGGTTCAGGCGCCGGGGGCCCCAGTAGTCCAGGATCATGCCCAGGTCGAAGTAGTTCGAGCGCACAAAGTCCGCCGCCTGGGCATCGCCGCTCTCCCGGATCCCGGCCTCGATCCGTCGCCGGGAGCGGATCACCTCCACGGCCTGTTCGCTGAGCGTCACTGGGGCCGAACCCGAAGGCCCGCCGAGGCACTTTTGCAGCCCGGCGGTGGCGGCGTCCACGCCCCAGGCGTCGGCCTCGAAGTCGTTGCCACCCAAGGAGGCGGTGGCGTCGGTGTAAAACAGCACCCCATGCCGCCGGCAGATCTCACCGATCTCATCCAGCGGCTGGATCATCGTGGTGGAGGTGTCGCCTTGGACCAGGGCTAGCATCGCCGGCTTGGTGGCGATGATGGCGTCCTCGATCGCCGAGGGAGTGAACACCTGACCCCACTCGGTTTCGATCGTGTGCACCTGCGCCAGGGCCCGGGTGGCGATCTCGGCGAGCAGGTGACCGAACCGCCCGAATACTGGCACCAGCACCCGATCTCCGGGCCGGATGAGGGACAACATTGCCGCTTCGATGCCCGCCCGTGCGGTGCCATCGACGAGCACCGTGGCCTCGTTCGTGGTGGCCCACACCTCCCGGTACAGGTCCTGGACCTCGTTCATGGCGCTGGTCATGTACGGGTCGAACTGGCCGACCAGCGGAGCAGACATTGTGCGCAACACGCTGGGGTAGGCGCACACGGGCCCCGGGCCCATGAGGAGCCGGTTGGGCGGGTTGATCGGTCCGGGCAAGGTCATCGGGCGTCCTTCGTTGAGGCGGTCAACTTCTCGATTGCACGGGCCAGGCGCACCAGCGCACGGTCGGTACCGGCACTCGCCACCAGGCACACCCCAACCGGAGCGTGTCCCAAGGCGCCGTGCACCTGCATCAACGGCACCGAAATTGCTGGCAGTCCGGCGATCGCCGCCGGAGTGGTCATCGCCAAGGTCGCGGCGCGGGTCTGGTCGATCGCCGCGGGTGCACTGGTGATCGCCGGTGCCGGTCCGGGAACGGTGGGGAAGATCAGCACGCTGTGGGCGGCGGCCGCGGTGATGTGTTCGCTCGCGCGCGCCAGGGCAGCGCGGGCGGTGGCCTCTTGGTCAGGAGTCACCGACTCGGCAAACGCGAACCGTTGCGCCACCGCTGGGCTCAGGGCGCTGCGGTTGTCGGTGACCCACGCGGCATTGTTCCGCCACGCCTCGGCCGCTTGCACGATCCGAAAGTCCTTCGCGTAGCCGCCGAGGTCGCCTAGGTCCACTTCGGCGATCTCTGGAACGTTGTGGCCGGCACCAAGGTCGGCAAGGAGCTCATCGAACGCGGCCTTGGTGCCGTCGGTGAGCGCGGCCATCATCTGGTGTGGCACGGCAAAGCGCCAGGGCAGCTCCTCGGCGCCACCAGCGGGTAGGCAATGGTCGGCAACGGCTTGTAATGCCTCGCCGCTGCGAGTCAGCCAACCGACGGTGTCGAACGACTGGGCCAGCGGCAGCAGGCCATCGCGGGACACCACGTCATGGGTGGTGCGCAAGCCCCACAGGCCCTGATAGGACGCAGGTACCCGGATTGACCCCGCGGTGTCGGTGGCCAGGCCGATGTCAGCCTGACCGGTCGCCACCGCCGAGGCCGGGCCATTGGAGGATCCTCCTGGCAGGGCGCCGGGCACCGCGCCATTAGGTGGGGTGCCGTAGTGGGCGTTGTTACCCGCGATGGAGTAGGCGAACTCGTCGGTCCGGGCGATCCCGCGTAGATGCGCCCCGGCGCCCTGCAGGTCGCAGACCGCATCGGCGGTGCGGGTGTGCTTCTCGGCGTGCTGCAGATACACCGGGTTGCCGGCCCCGATCTGCTGGCCGCTGATCGCGAACAGGTCCTTGACCGCCACGCTGCGCCCAGCGAGCGGCCCGGTGCCTACCCCTGGTTCCATCGGATCACCAACGATTCGCCAGATGCTGCGGTCAAGGGCCTTGGGCTTGGGGCTCACGTGCGCCGCGGTGATCTGCCAGGTTCCAGACCTCTTCTCCCAGATCTGGGTTTGGACGCCTTGACCACCGGAATCGAAAGACGACGTCGAGATCACCAGGGCCACGTCGTCGGACAGTGAGCGGTACTCGAGCTGGGAGATTGACCGAGAACTGACCCCACCGCGGACTTTGCGGAACTCGCTGATGCTGTGGTGTCCGACCAGCAGGCCATCGGCGTCGGCGCGCATGGTCTGCTCCCCAGGGGCGAAGGACTCATCCATCACGGCTAGGTCATTGGCGACCACGGCGTGCTCGTAGGCCCAGAAGGCGGCGAGCAGGTCATCGGGCATCTCGGTGCCACCCGGCAGCTCCGCGGTCATCGGCTGGTCCCGGTGTCGGCAGCCTCGACGGCCGCAAAGTCGGAGGTGCGGATCCGGGCGTGCACACCGCACACGATGTCCACCACCTGGGAGATGTTGAAGTCGGTGGCTGCAGACAGGTAGGCGTAGGCCAGATGCTCCGACATGCCCCAACGTGCGCCGATTAAGTCCAAGGCCGCGCGTACGCAATTGCGCATCGCTTCGTCCAGATCTGGGTCCAAGCCGGTAGGAACGAGGAACTCTGGCGTCAGGGCCAGAGGTCCTCGCACGTCTCCAAACTGAGCCAGTGCTTCACTGCGGGGCACGACGTCGAACCGCAAGGTCGCGCGCAGTGAGGCTTCCATGGCGGTCAGGGCGACTTCGCCGTCACCCTGGGCAAAGTGCGGGTCCCCGGCGTAGGCCAACGCACCGTGGACCTGGACGGGCAGATACAGGGCGCTGCCCTCGGTGAGCAGGTTGATATCGATGTTGCCGCCATGGGTGCCCGGGGGCACCGAGTGCGCGCGTTCCGCACCCGCGGTCGCCACTCCCATGGTGCCCAGGAACGGGGCGAGCGGGAACGTGACGACCCGATCGCCGTCATCGCTCAGCGGCAGGGCGCCAAGGAGGCGTTCGCCGTCGGACGTGACGGGTGTGAAGACGCTGACGTTGTCCTCGCCGCGCGGCAGTTCCCCGGCCAGGGCGCCCTTGGCGTGCCGGTTGGAGATGACGCCGTAAGGGACTCTGGGGGTGAGTCGCTCCACGGTGATCTTCAGCAGGTCACCGGGCTTAGCGCCGCGGACCTCGATCGGCCCCGTCACCACGTGCGGGCCATCGTGCTTGGGGTCCCTAGTTGCGGCGGCGGCGATTTCGGCGGCGTCGGTGAGGACCTGGTCTTCCGGTATCCCGTGGGAGCCGAAGTAGGCCAGGGGGTCTTGCCCCTGATCGGGCAGGATCCCTTCGTGGCTGACGGTATCGATGGTGACGCTCTGGCCCGAATCGATACTGAGCACCGCTGAGTCTGCCGCGCAGGGCAGCCGTCCCCAGAACGCGGTGTCCACGCCGGCCGGGAGGTAGTGATCGCCTGGGATGTCGCCGGAATCGCGCTGCAGGATGGGAGGTATGGATGCGGCCATGGTGGTGAGCGTAGAAGGTCCTTGTGTCCGGGGTATTAAGCCATAGGTTACTGCGGGCGTTAAGCGCTGGCTTAATTCGTGGTGGGGGAGGTGTTCTCTGGGTTGAGCAGGGTCAGCCACGTCGCCACGGCTGGTTCGCTGGTGGAGGGGTTGGTGACCCGGTGCGGCCGAGTCGCCCAGAACGCTAAGGAGTCACCCGAGGTCAGCGTCACGGCGCCCTCGGTGAAATCAAACCGGAGCGTGCCGGTGCTGACGTGCCCCACCTCGTAACCCTGATGGACCAGCATCCCGCCGTCGGCGCTGGAGGAGGCACCGGGGGGATACGTGGACTCAAAGAGGTCCACCCCGGGCACGCCGTGTGGGGCCAGGGGTCGGTAGCGCACCCCCTGGCCGAGTTCGGTGGTGTCCTCGACACTATTGCGGCGGACCAGGACACCCTGGAGTTCGGTGTCTGAGCCGGTGATTGAGCCTGTGTGCTGGGTGTGCGGCGGGTAGAGCACCTGGTGGCCATCGAAGATCGCTCCGACCGGTGCATTGAGCACACCAACGATTTCTACCAATCGGTTCACCGAGGGTTGCATCGCTCCGGTTTCGATCTGAGACAGCGCGCTGGCGGAGATCCCGATCTGGCTTGCTACCCAGGTGAGCGAATGCCCAGTGGCCCGGCGGAGCTCGCGCAGCCGCGAGCCAATGTGCGGCTCGGGGGAGGACTCGGTCATGGAGTGGCCTTTCGTAGGAGCTGTCCCCTGTGGCCCTCCGGGGCGGCATGATCGGTGAGTTCGTCGGTGTAGACGGTTTCGCCGTGCACCCAGGTCTGCCGAATCCTGCCGGTCATGGTGCGGCCGTGATAGGCGCTCATCGGGTTGCGGTGGGCAAGGTCGGCAACGTCGGCCACGAAGGTGTGCTCTGGTTCGAACGTGGCCAGGTGTGCTGGGGCGCCGACGGTGATGACCCCGGCCTGCGCACCGGCGACCCTGGCCGGACCGGTGGTGAACAGTGGCAGCAGCTCCTCTAGCGCGATCCCGCGTTCGGTCGCGGCGGTCCACACCGAGGACAGCCCGAGTTGCAGGCCGGCGATCCCGCCCCAGGCCAACCCGAAGTCACCGTCACCTTGGCGTTTGATTGCGATGGTGCTGGGGGAGTGGTCGCTCACGATCGCATCGATGGTCCCATCGAGCACGCCTTGCCACAGGGCATCGCGGTTACTGGCCTCTCGGATAGGCGGGCAGCACTTGAACTCCACCCCGCCGTCGGGAATCTCCTCGGCACTGATGGTGAGGTAGTGCGGGCAGGTCTCCACCGTCAGCGGGACGCCGTCGGACTTGGCCTCGCGGATCACGGGCAGTGCCGAGGCATCGGACAGGTGCAGGATGTGGGTGCGGGCGCCGGTGCGCCGCGCCTCGTTGATCAGCCGTTCGATTGCGCTGTGTTCACTGCTCGGGGGCCGGGACTCTAAGAAGGCCTGGTATCCGGTGCCCAGCGGACCCGAGCCGGTCAGCAGCTCGGGGTCTTCGGCGTGCACGATCATCGTGGTGCCCAAGTCGGCAACCTCGTCCATGGCCCGGGCGAATTGGTCGGGGGACAGGTGGCCGAACTCATCCACGCCAGAGGGGGAGAGGAAACACTTGAACCCGAACACGCCAGCCTCAACCAAGGGGCCAAGGTTGCCGAGATTCTCTGGGACGGCGCCGCCCCAAAAGCCGATGTCCACCCCGGCCGCCTTGGCTGCACAGGCGCGTTTGAGTTCCAATGCTTCGACGGTCGTGGTCGGCGGGATCGCGTTCAGGGGCATATCCACCAGGGTGGTGACACCGGCGGCGGCCGCGGCACGAGTGGCGGTGTCGAAACCTTCCCATTCGGTGCGGCCGGGCTCGTTGATATGCACATGGGAGTCCACCAGACCCGGTAGCAACACCGCTTCGGGCGCGATGTCGGTGACCCGACCTGCGCTGGTCTGGGTGCCGCCGGTCGCCTGACCGCTGTTGCCCGTCGCATCGTCGGGCTCGATGGCGGTGATCGTGCCCGCCTCGATCGTGATGGCGGCGCTTTGCCAGCGGCCGTCGATCCAGGCCTTCGACGCGCGCAGGGTCTGGCGTGTTGTGCTGGGCATTCGTCCTCACGGGTAGTTAGTCAGCGCGGGGCATCGAGTGGATACTCCGGCGCTCGCGGTATTGAAGTTATAACTTAAATACCCCCTCAGAGTTGCGGCGATGTAAACCACACACCCAAACCCCCGTCCCCGAGCGCGTCGTTTTGGTCGTGAATCGTGACCATTTCGACGCGCTCGACGGGCGTTCACTGGGCGGGCGTTCACTGGGCGGGCGTTTACTCGGCGGTCCTTAAGTCGGTGGCCGTCCACAGAAGGGTGTCCTCGCCCGTAGGTATCCACAGTGCAGTCGGCCCCCAAGACACCGCGCGATCATCGTTCTTACGCTCACCGGCATGGACCAGGCGCGCAGCAGGCTTAGATCGTTAACGGCCAGTGCTATGCGGGGAGGTCCCGAGGCGCTGGCGGGCGCGCACACCGCACCGTCACTCTCGACTTCCCGCACCGACGACGTCGCGCAGGTGGGACCGCCTCGTGCCAGGAGGTGGGGCACACCGGCGCTGGTTGCGGTGCGGGTGGCCGTTGTCGTGGTGATTCTTGCCGGGGTGGCGGTGGTGTCGATCGCGTGGTTGCGTCCCAGCGCTCCGGCGCAGCAACCCGACTGGGCCCTGCCGCAGGAACATCTCGAAGCCGGTGACGTTGGCGAT
>JBMDWZ010000060.1:0-3001 GCA_048594865.1 Beutenbergiaceae bacterium | reverse complement strand
GGAGATCGTCGATCTGACGGTGCTGTCCTTCAACGACCTGCACGGCCGGATCGGCTCCAACGCCGACGTCGTCGGCGAGCCTTCCCGGGCGTCGGTGATGGCCTGCATGGTCTCCGATTACCGTGACGCCAACCCCAACACGTTGCTGGTCTCGGCCGGTGACAACATCGGGGCAAGCACGTTCACCTCCTTCATCGATCAGGACTTCCCCACTCTGGACGTGCTGAATGATCTGGGCCTGGATGCCTCCGCGTTCGGTAACCACGAGTTCGACCAGGGCCAGTCCGACGTCGACGAGCGGGTGATCCCTTACAGCGACTTCCCGTGGATCGCTGCGAACATCGTGGACGCCGATGGCGAGCTGGTCTACGACCCGTACGTGATTGTGGAGTCCGGCGGGTTGAACGTCGCCTTCATCGGTGGAGTCACCGAAGAGACCCCGGACGTTGTGATGCCTTCCGGTGTGGAGAACCTGACGTTCTTGCCGATCGACGACGCGATTAACGACTTTGCTGCCGACCTGAGCGCGAGCGGCGAGGCTGACGTGATCATCGCCGTCGTGCACGAGGGCTTCCCGGGTACCTCACTGGAGGGAATGGAAGACACGTTCCTGGGCGAGTTGGTGTTCAATGCCGATGAGTCGATCAACGCCGTGATCGGCGGGCACTCCCACCGCGCCTACACCCACGACGTGGACGGCATGTGGGTCGCCCAGACCGGCCAGTACGGCGAGAACCTGGGCGTGTTGGAACTGAGCGTTGACACCGCGACCGGTGACGTCACCGCCTCTGGTGCAGAGAACGTGCCGGTCAATGTCCCAGGGGCCGTGGACGGTGAGGACTGGGACCCAGGCTGTGAGCTGGGCGTCCAAGTGCAAACGACGGTGGACGAGGCTCGTGACTACGCCGACGAGTTGGGCTCCGAAGTCATCGGCGAAGCCACCGACGCCTACAACCGGGCGCAGAACGCCAATGGAAGCGAAAACCGCGGTGGTGAGTCCACCATCGGCGGGCTCGTGGCCGATGCGCAACTCTGGTACGCCCAGCAGCGCAACGAGGACGTCCAGATTGCCTTCACCAACTCAGGTGGCCTGCGCGATGACCTAAGCGCCGGTGACATCACCTACCGTGACGCGGCGATCATTCAGCCCTTCGCCAACACCCTGGTGACGATCGAGGTTACCGGCGCCGAGTTGACGCAAGTCTTGGAAGAGCAGTGGCGCGCGGATGAGTTCTCCAAGATCGCCCAGTCCTCCGGGTTCCGGTACCTGTACGACCCGACCGCCGAGCCCGGCGAACGGATCACGGATGTGTACCTGGAAGGCGAGCCCATCCAGGCTGATGAGGTCTACACCGTGGTGGTGAACTCCTACATGGCCGACGGCGGTGGCGGCATGGACACCCTCGCGGCCGGCAGCAACATCACCGACACCGGGCTGTCTGACCTGGAGGCGATGGTTGAGTACATCCGCGATCAGGAAGTCATCACCCCCGACTTCACCCAGCGCGCGGTTGGCATTACGTGGATCTCCGATCCGGACGCGGTGTACATCCCGGGCGATGAGATCGCGATCGACCTCTCGTCCTTCTCTTACTCCACCGACGAACCCAAGTCAGACGTTGTCAGCACCTCCCTCGGTGGCCTGGGCACCGGTGAGTTCGACCTCGACAACGAACCTGTCGACGGTACCGATGAGGTGGGGCAAGCCCAGATCAGGGTCACGGTTCCGCAAGCACTCGCGATCGCGGACATGACATCGGGTGGTGTCGGACGCTTCCAAACCAACGGTGCGGCCGAGTCCGAGCCAGCGGTCTTCGCCTTCGAGATCACCGACCCACTTAACGGGACCGTTCTGGCGGTTCCCGTGTCCGTGGTGACCAGCACCGATCCTGATCCGACTGACCCTGGCCCTGACCCGACTGACCCTGGCCCTGACCCGACCGTTCCGACAGACCCGGGCAGCGGTGGTCCAGGTGACGCCGATCCAGGCTCTGGCACCCCGGGTGGCCTTCCCGGCACCGGTGCCAGCGTCACATGGCTGGTCATTGGGGCCCTGGTGCTGTTGGTGCTCGGCGGCGGATTCCTGACGGTAAGGCGGCGCCGGCATAGCCGTTGAGCAAGCGCGCAAGGACGAAGCGACCGTGCCCCAGGTCGGGCTTGAACCGACGACCGACGGATTATGAGTCCGCTGCTCTGACCAGCTGAGCTACTGGGGCGCGGAGCCAAGCCTATCGCCGGTCCGGGGTGGAGCAGCGCGGAGGGTAGCGTGGTGCCATGAGTCCACGTTGGCGCCGTCCACGACCCCCGCGGGAGTTGTCCGCGAAAGCATCTGGCAAGGTTCTTACCGCTGCTCCGCTTAAGGGTGGGGGATGGGTGATGCTGACCCATAGCAGCGTGGTGGTTGCAGGCGCCGACGAGCGCGACTTCGATCGGCCGTGGCACCTGGTCGAGGGCGGTCAGTGGAACTCCGAGAAACGGCTATTGCACGTCACCTGGGTTGATGGTGAAGCCGCCACCGATCTGATCCTGGACGTCGATGATCAGGATGTGGCCGCGGTGCTGCGCGAACGCATCGAATCTTCACTCGTGCACTTGGAAGTGGAGAAGCTGCCCGACGGCGGAACGTTGCGTGGCGCGATCCGGCGCGGTTCCGATGGGGAACTGTTCTCTCAGGTGAGCGTTCGGGGCAAGGTCCGGGCCGGGGCCGACTTGGACCACCGGGTGCATGTGTTGGAGCAACGGATCCGCTCCGCAGTGGGGTTGCCGGACTAGATGTGGCTTGGCACACGCCGCCAGACGGTTCGATCCAAGGCGTAAGAGTGCTAAAGTCGTCTGGCCGCCAAGCGCGATCCCCTGTAGCTCAACGGCAGAGCATCCGACTGTTAATCGGACGGTTGTTGGTTCGAATCCAACCGGGGGAGCATTCGTCGGGGGCCCCCCCCCGCGGGGGGCCCCCATTTTTTTTTGGCCGCCGGAGTCCAAAACCCCCCCCGCGCGGCAA
>JBMDWZ010000006.1:0-3698 GCA_048594865.1 Beutenbergiaceae bacterium | reverse complement strand
TCGCGCCGTGCGCCAGGGCCGCGTGATACAGCCCGCGCGATGCCTCATCGAGCACCATCGGTTCGCCACCGATTTCCACCACCAGCGCCTGGGCGATCGGCAGCACCGGTGCCGATGCGGTCACGGCGAAGGGGGCGCCCTCGATCCGCGAGAGGTCCATCGAGGTTCCCGAGAACGTCATTGCCGGGTGGATGGCCAAGGCGATTGCACCAAGGCGGGTGGCGGGCTCGAGCACTCCGGTGCCGTACCGCCCGGCGGTGTGCACTACAAGTTGTCCCGGTCGAAAGTGCCCCAAGGTCGCCAGGCCGCTGACCAGGTCGCCCAACACGTCGTCGGGCACTGCGAAGATCACCAGGTCACTGGTGGTGACAACGTCCTCAATCTCGCTGATCGGCACCCCGGGCAGCATGACCTCGGCGCGCTCGCGGCTTTCGTGCGACGTCGCGCTGACACCGGTGATCGTGTGCCCGGCTGCGCGCAGCGCGCTGCCCAGGACCACCCCCACCCGGCCAGCGCCGATGATGCCGATGCCGAGCCGTCCCGGCCTTTCACTCACAGGTCATTCACTCATTCACTTAGAACTAATTCAGTCGGTGTGTTCGTGGTACATCCCACGGCCCGGCAGGATCCCTGCGGTTCGGATCACGCGGCCCGGCAGTACTCCTGAGGACAACTGGGTCCAGTCCACCTCGGCATCCTCCTCGGACGCCTGCTGGGCGTGGGATTCCTCGGACTGGCTCATCCAGCGCTCCGGGCCGGCACGGTGGCGGGCACGCTGCGCGCGGTCCGACTGCTCCTCCAGTAGCGCCCTTGCCTGGCCGATGTCCAAGTGGTGCAACTGCGGAACCACCGGCCCCGGCGTGGAGTGCACCACGAAGCCGGCGAGGTTCATCGCACGCTCGATCGGGCCCTGGGTGATGCCTAGGGACTGGGTGCGCTCGTGCGGCACCACGGCCAAGCCTCGCCAGAGCCGGCCGGTGCGCATGAGGATGGCGGTGTCGGTGACGCGGAAACCGTTGCGGCGCCAGGTGATCGGGTCGATCCAGCGCGCCCGGCGTGGGGTGTGGGTGAAACCTTCGGCATCGCCGCTACCGTCCATGCCGGCGTGCAGGACTTCCAGGGGGCGTTCGTCGCCCAGGTCCGGGACCACGAGGGAAAGCAGGTAGGCAACTTCCTCCCGGGTGGCCACCGGGTAGAGCACGGTGCCGGTGAGGTCTTCGGCGGCGTATCCGGCCACGTTCACCTGGATCCGCCACCAGCCCTTGATCCGCCATAGCAGCGGCTGGGAAATCCGGACTGCCTGAACGCGGCCCGGCGGCAGAGTACGTGCCTTGGTTTCCAGGAGTCCCTGGCGGATCCGAATCCCGTCGGGCGAGATCGCCACCCGGAAGGCGAACTCCCCCGCCAGCCTGGTGTAGAAGTAGGTGGCGGCACCGATGATGGGGGCCACCGAACCTGCGAAGATCCCGGTATTACCTAGGGCGAACGCCGTGATCGCTAACCCGATCAGCGCCAGCACCATCAGTAGCACCGAGATCGACAACGCCAACGATCCAATCAACCGCCCCGGGGTGAGCGCGGCGATCTCTCGCTCGGGTGCTACCGGTGCGGCGACGCTCGGGCCATCACCGGCGGCGCCTCCGTGAGCTTGTGGGGCACCCGGTGCTCCGGCTGCCACTGAGCCGGGTCCACCGGTGTAGTTCGGGTCGCCCGGCGCGGCGCCGGCGCTCGTGCCGAACTTCACACCTGCCGCACGGGCCAGTAGCTCGTTACGCAGTGCTTGCGCCTGCGGTTCGGTGAGGAAGGCGAAGGTCAGGTTCGCCTCGGACCCACCGGCGGATTCCACCTTCACCGAGGCGAAGCCGAAGATGCGCGCTAGCAGCGGCTGGGTCACCTCTACAGCTTGGATCCGGTCCAGGCGCACGTGCCGCTGCTGCCTGCTGATCACGCCCTTGTGCAGGAACACGCTCTCAGCGCTTACGCCGTACTGCGTGCGGCGCCAGCCGAGGAAGGAGAACGCCAATCCGATCAGGAATCCCACGATCAGGAGCCCCACGATCATGCCCAGAATCGCGAAGGCGGGGAACGCCTCACGCAGGGCGGACATGTACTCCCCGGAGTTCCAGATCGCGACAGCGAAGACCGCGACACCAACCTTCCAGGCGTTCAGCAGCGGGGTTACGCGGTGCAGCCGGCGCCACTGGGCGTCCTGGCCGCTGGCCTCGGACTGGTTAGCGTCCGATGGGGCCGATACCGGGATACCGGGAAGCGCTCCGCCGGCCGCCTCGGGGGTTTGGCGCTCCGATTGACTCTGCTGCTCGGCCTGGTGCTGACCGGCTTGAATCTGCTGACCGGCTTGAATCTGCTGACCGGCTTGAATCTGCTGACCGGCTTCAGTGTGCTGATCAGGGTTTGGCGGCTGCTCAGGGTATCGGTTCGGATTACTCACAGGCCCGCCAGCTTGGACTCACCGCGGGCGGTCAGCTGATCACGCAGCCGAGCCGCCTCTTCTCGCGGTAGTCCAGGGATCGAGGCGTCGGTGCCCGCCGAGGCGGTCTTGAGCTGCACCTGGGCGATCTTCATCTTCCGAGCGATCGGCCCGGCGCCCACATCCACGTACTGCATCCGGCCGTAGGGAACCACGGTCAAAGACTTGAACATCACGCCCTTGCGGATAACCAGGTCCTCATCCTGCTCGGCGTAACCGACCGCGCGCACCTGACGCGGGATCAGCCACAGCAACCACGCCACGAAGATGGTGAGCCCAACGGGGAGCAGCCACATCCAGCCGCCGACGATGACGGCCGGCACGATGGTGGCCAATGCTGGCAGGCCGAGGAAGATGCCCACACCGATCATTCGCACGGGGATCAGTCGGGGTGAAATGCGGCGCCACTCCACGCCCGAAATGTCGAAGGCAGGATCGGTGGAGTCCTGGCTTGGTACCTGTGCGGTCGACACCGCCTGTTGTGGCCCGTCAATGGTCATGGGTCCATTGTGGTCGCATTAGGCGCTCAGCACCAAAGAGAACTCGCCTGAAGCCTTCAGGCCGTGGGCATTCGCGGCCCGGAGTCATCGTCATCATCGGGCACCCGGCAGCACCATTGCGCCAAGAGACCGGCACCAACCAAAATCACCGAGGCGATAATCCCGGCGGCCGCAAGCCACGCCTGGGTGCGCGGATCGGGAGCGTTGACGCGGGGCAAGGCCAACCCCAGTTGGGCAGCGAAGTACCCGATGTGCACCACCCCGGTGATTGCCACCGCCTGGGCCAGGGCGAGCGTGCGGGTGGCCCCGATGGCATCGAAGGCTTCGTGGCGATGGACGTAGCGTCGAATCCGTAGCCCGAGCACCACCACCACGGCCGCGACCACCACGATCATCAGCACGTGCGGGAGCGGGATCGGCACCGGGTTGTTCCCGCGCGAAGTCCACCACCGCAGTGCGATCGCACTCGCGGTGCCGGCTATCAGGAAGATTGCGAAAAGTGGCCGCCAGCGCAATTCGTTCATGTCACTGCCCGTTCACGTTGCTGCCAGTTACGGCGCCTCATCCTGGCGGTTAATCCGCTGCCACTTTGGCGTCAGCCCACTGGGTTCGGCCGGCGACGCGGACTCCGACCAAGGCTCTGCTGCCTGCTCGTCTTGGGCGTCGGGGAAGGGGTTGGCTTCCGGTTCAGAGAACGGGGTGTCCTGCGA
>JBMDWZ010000059.1:0-14343 GCA_048594865.1 Beutenbergiaceae bacterium | reverse complement strand
CTCATTGAACACCTACCCACCGAGCACCTGCACTCCAAAACCGCCGCCACCCTGATCGTGACCGTCGATGAAGAGGTGTTGCGGGGCAAGATCGCCGCCGCCAGCATCGACACCGGAGAGATCCTCTCCGCTGCTCACACTAGGCAGTTGGCGTGCACCGCCGGGATCGTGCCCGCGGTGATGAGCGGACAGTCCCAGGTGCTGGATCTGGGGCGCACCAAACGACTCTTCACCGACGCTCAACGCACCGCCCTAGCGACCCAGCACTTCGAATGCGCCGCCCAAGGGTGTGAGCGGCCCTACGCCTGGTGCGAACTGCACCACCTCGTGCCCTGGTCCCAGGGCGGCAAAACTGACCTCGACCAAGCCGTGCCCCTATGCGGGGCCCATCACCGGATGATCCACGATCACCGCTTCACCCACCACCACGACCGCACCAAAACCACCCACGGCGCGATCACCTTCACCCGCCGAACATAACCCCGCCCCGCACCACAGGCACCACCCTGCCGAGTTTCGATACCCCCACCCGCGTAGCACATACCCATGCCCGCGGGCGGGCTCCCGAGCGCCGAACGGCAGGGCCAGCTCGGCACGGCAGGGCGGGAGGGCGGCTCGGCTCGGCAGTGCGGCAGCTACCGGTGAGTCAGTCGCGCGGCAGGACGCCAACGAGTGACGCCGTCACACCAGCCCGGAGCGCATCAACGAAGTCCGGGTGATACTTCCCCAGCTCGGGCTCCTGCTCGTAGGCAGCCAGCAAACTGGCTGGCGGCGGCACGTAGGCAGACAGTGCCCCGGCCGAGACCAGGGTCATCAAGCAGAACAGCTCGGCACCGTCACCGACCTCGGGCACGGCCCCGCGCACCAGCTCGATCATCCTCGACAGCTGCTGGTGAGAACTGCGCTTGTGGCGCTTCACCGTCTCAACCGAGACGTTGTGCTCCAGCACCCCGCCCTGCGCGCCGAACAGATCGCACATCACCACCCTCTCCGCCAGCGACCGACTCAGCACATCTGCCAACTGGTGCGCCCGCTCCTGAGCCGACCCATCGCCGTCGACCCCCTGCTCCAGACCCTTCTCCAACGCATCGAGCCACTCGCCCAAGAAGTCGTCGAGCAGCTCGAGCAACACCGCCTCACGGGAGTCGAAGTACCGCAGCACATTGGACTTCGCCAGGCCCACCCGACGGCTCAGCTCATTGAGGCTCACCTCGGCCAATGGCATCTCGCGCAGCATCGACGCCGCGGTGTCGAGGATCGCCCGACGGCGCACCTCGCGCTGCTCGGCACTTCTGGCGCGCTGAAAGGACATGGCCCAAGTCTACGTAAGAGACCGCAAGTCAGTTGACAACAGACCGACAGTCTTTTAAGTTCAGACAACAGACCGCCAGTTCTTTATCGGCGGCTCGGAGGCGCACGGTGTCGACAAGTGCAGCGCTTAGAAGAGCCCTGTTTAGACGAGCAATCTTTAGGAGAGCAATGAGTACCAACTGGACCGAGCAGAACATCCCCGACCAGCGCGGACGGGTGGCGATCGTGACCGGCGCCAACACGGGCCTTGGCTTTGAGACCGCGCGCATGCTCGCCGAGCACGGAGCCACCGTGGTGATGGCAGTGCGCAACATGGACAAGGGCCAGCAGGCGGCCGCCCGGATCACCGGCGACGTGCGCGTGCAACCCCTGGATCTGGGTTCGCTGGACTCGGTGCGCACGGCGGCCGCCCAGATCAGGGCAGACCACGAGCGAATCGACCTACTCATCAACAACGCCGGCGTCATGTACACGCCCAAGCAGAGCACGGCCGACGGCTTCGAGCTGCAGTTCGGCACCAACCATCTGGGCCACTTCGCCCTCACCGGCCTGCTCCTAGAGCGGCTGCTGCCAGTACCCGACTCACGCGTGGTCACGGTCAGCAGCATCGGGCACCGCATCCGGGCGGCGATCCACTTCGACGACCTGCACTGGGAGAACTCCTACAGTCGCATCGGCGCCTACGGCCAGGCCAAGCTCGCCAACCTCATGTTCACCTATGAACTACAGCGGCGCCTCGCTCCTCACGGCACCACCATCGCCGTCGCCTCCCATCCGGGCGGGTCCAACACCGAACTCGCCCGCAACACCCCCGCCGCGGTTCGCATACCCGTCACATTGCTCGCCCCGTTGCTGACCCAGAAGGCCGAGGTGGGCGCGCTCACCACCGTGCGCGCCGCGAGCGACCCCAGCGTGCTGGGTGGGCAGTACTACGGCCCCAATGGCCGAAGCGAGGCCCGCGGCTACCCAACCCTGGTGACCTCCAGCCCCCAGTCTCACGACCAGAGCATCCAACAGCGCCTGTGGGCAGTCTCCGAGGAGCTCACCGGCGTCACATTCCCGGTCCTGGCGGCATCGACGAGCTAGGCGGGATGCCGCCTGTTCGCCGAAGCCGTATTCCGACATCGCGCGGGCATCGTGGAAGTACGATTCGGATTACCGGCTGGTAGGTGGTTCCAGCCCTGCAGTACCGAAAGAGCGGGTGCCCCTTGGTCACGATGAGTCAGATTGCCCAGGCTGCTGGGGTGTCGGCGATGACCGTGTCCAACGTGGTCAACGGTCGTGGCGGAGTCAGCAGTGAAGTTCGCGAACGCGTGATGCAGCACGTGCGCGCCAGCGGCTATCACATGAACCTCTCGGCCCGGAATCTTCGCCGTGGACGCCGAGGCGTCATCGGACTGGCCGTGCCGGAGTTGAGCAGCGCCTACTTCGCCAACCTCTCCTCCCGGATAACGCATTTCGCTCAGGAGCTCGGCTACCGGGTGATCGTGGAGGAGACCGAGGCTCAGGCAGACGGCGAACGCGAGGCCATCGGACTCTCGCGCTCCCTGGACTGTGATGGGCTCATCATCAGCACGGTGCAACTGAGCGTCGATGACCGAATCGCAGAGAACCTGCCGATCGTCCTGCTCGGGGAGGTCGGCACGTCGGCGAACATCGACCACATAGCCCAACCAAACTTCGAGGGCGCCCGGGCAGCGACGGAATTGCTGCTGCGCCGCGGCTGCGAACGCATCGTGTACGTGGGGCGCGACCTAAATACCGATCACGCGCTATCCCCGCGCGTCAACGGATACCTAGCAGCCCTAGAGGAAGCACAGATCTCGACCAGCGCAATCCTGGCGATCCACACACCAAAACTCACCTCGCAGGAAGGTAAGCGCGCCGCGACGCAAGTCCGCGAATTCGCGGCCGACGGCGTAGTGGCGGTCACCGACGAAGTCGCGATCGGCGTCATTCGGGGTCTGACCGACTTCGGCATTGGGGTACCGAATGATGTTCAGATTGTCGGGTTCGATAACGTTCCGATCGCCAGTCAGACCATCCCCGCGCTGACGACGATCGCCCTGGATCACGACTGGACTGCACGGCGGTCGGTCGAGCTACTCATTTCTCGAATCGACAAGTCTGCCGAGACGCGTCACGCTGATGTGGCGCCGTTCGAATTGATTGAACGGGAATCCACTCGCCGCAAGTAGCCACCCCGGCAACCTGCCCGGTAAACAGCCCGGCAAACCAGCACGGCGAACCACCCCGACGAATGGGCCCGGGCAAACGTTCCCGGCGAACCACCCCGGGCGAACCAGTCCCGGGCAACCACCCCAGGCAAACCACCACGAGCGAACCACCCCGGGCAAACCACCCCGCCCATTCCTCAGCGAGCCAACTCGCCGTCGGCCTTGACAGGGGCTTTATCGATAAAGCAAGGTGAGCGTGGCTGCGTCTTCATCGCGCAGTTCCTTGACAGAGACGCGAGGTACCTATGCGACGACGCACCCGTTTTACACCGCTTGTTCTCATTGCCCTACTCGCCCCGGTTACCGCCTGCGCCAATCAGAGCGCCGATGGACCGATCGAGTTTTGGAATCCCCTGACCGGCGATGACGGCGCCTTCATGCAGCGCTTAGTCGATGACTACAACGCCACGGATCCAGACATCCCCGTGAGATCCATGCCCTCGCCAGCGGCCGACCTGTACACCCGGATGTACAGCGTGGCGCGCGCGGGCAGCGACCTGCCAGACCTCACCTTGGTGCACGGTCCCCGGGTAACCGAGCTGGCGCGCAACGAACTACTCACCCCCATCGAGCCACTGATGGAGTACGAGGCCACCCTCTCCGAGGAGAATTACCTGCCCGCCGCATGGGAGCAGGGACAGGTGGACGGCGACACCTGGGCGATACCGCTGGACCTGCACGGGGTGATCACGTACTACAACGTGGACCTGCTGGAGGAATACGACGCGATGGACATCCTCGATGACGAGATCATCACCGTGGATGAGTTGATGGAACTCGAAGGGCGACTAGACGACGGCATCTACGCCGTCGCTGGCCTGTTCAAACCAGCGCTGGTCAACAACTGGCAGTACAACCTGGGCTCATCGATGGCCAACCCCGACGGCAGTATCGACCTCACCTCCGATACCTACGTTCAGGCCATGGAGGCCCTGGTAGATCTCGAGGAGGCCGGGCTCCTGGAGCCCGAGGACACCGACTCCCTGCAGACCTTCCGCAGCGGCCGGGCCCTGTTCTTTCCAGACGGCACCTGGGGTGCCACCGGGCATGACGGCATCGATGGCCTGAACTACGGCGTGGCCCACGGAGTACAGCTGCGGGCGGACACCCCGGCCAACTTCATGGAGTCGCACGTGTTCACCCAGATGAACGATGAGTCGCGAGATCCTGAGCGTGACCGGGCGGTCGCCGCGTTCCTTGAGTACGTGCGCACCAACTCGCTGGTGTGGGCTGAAGCGGGTCAGATCGTGGCCAGCCGCGAGGCATATGAGAGTCCCGACTATCAAGACTTCGCCCAGTCCTACTTCACCCGTCCGGAGAACGAGGAGTACCTGGTCACCGACAACTTCGAGTACGCCGCCTACGTCAACTTCTGGGACACCACGAACGACATCGTCTACGGCCGGTACACCGTAGAAGAAGGCTTGCGCCGGATGGATGCCGAGGTCTCAGCCCGGATCGAACTGGCGGAAGGCGCATGAGCACGACCACTCACACCGAAAAGGGCGGCCTGCCCCGGGGAGTGCGCGGCTGGTTCAGCGCGCTGCCGTTCCTCGGGCCCCACCTCATTCTGTTCGCAGTCTTCGGCCTGATACCCACCGTCTTTGGCGTGTACGTGGCCTTCACACGGTGGAACCTAGTGGGCAGTCCAGAGTTCATCGGATTCGACAACTTCCGGGTGCTCTTCGACCGTGACCACGCCTTTCACGAGGTGTTCGTCAACGGCTTGCTCAACACCGTCTTCTTCGTGCTGATCAGCGTTCCCCTGCTCACCGCGATTCCGCTACTGATCGCGGTGGTGCTCTCTCGCAAAGATCTGCGCGCGGCCAATGTCTTTCAGGGCATCTTCTACATCCCGGGATTGATCTCCGTGTCCGCCGGAGCGCTGGCGTGGGCGCTGGTATTCGATCGGGAACTCGGCCCCGTTAACCAGCTCCTCGGCACCTCGATCAGTTTCACCACGTCCCAGCCCTGGGCCTGGATTGCGATCTTCACCCTCACGGTATGGGCAGGAATCGGGGGAAACCTCATCATCTACCGTTCGGCGATCTCCGCGATCCCCGCCGAGCTGTACGAAGCGGCAGCACTGGACGGCGCCGGGGCGGTACGCAGTTTCATCAGCGTCACTCTTCCTTCCATGCAGTTTCCGCTGCTCTACACCACCGTCATGACCACTACGGCGTCGTTCAATGTGTTCGGTCAGCCGCTCATGCTCACCGAAGGTGGCCCCGCGGGCAGCACCACGGTGTTGATGATGGAAGTCCGCGACCTCGCCTTCGGAAGCGGGCCATCGATCGCGGGAGTGGCCTCTGCCATGGCCGTGGTTCTGGGCCTGGTGCTGATGGCTATCTCCGCAATCCAGTTCTTCATCATGTACAGGAGGACCGATGCCTGAAGTGACTTCGACACTCAAAGCATCAAAGTCAAAGCAAGCGTCGGCGTCGTCGACTCAGTCGAAGCCGAACCAGAGAGGCTCGGCTCTGGTGCTCCTGGGCTGCTACGTCGCCTTGACCGCCCTGGCTGCGATCTGGCTGCTGCCCATGGCGTTCTCGTTCAGCACCTCGTTCAAGTCGCCAACCGAAATCGCTTTCGAAGGCTTCCGACTGCTGCCCGCCCAGTGGGTCACAGACAATTACCTCGCATTCGTTCACGACGCAGGGTCCTATCCGGTGTTCCGGTGGTTTGGGAACTCGCTACTCATCTCCACGTCACACGCGGTGTTGACCGTCCTGATCGTCTCGACCGCGGCCTACGCCTACTCCCGGCTGACGTTTCCAGGGCGCGATGCGCTGTTCTTCCTGTTGTTGGGGATCTCGCTGTTCCCGGTGATCGTCAACCTCATCCCGCTCTATGAAGTGGTGGCCAGACTCGGGTGGGTGAACTCGCCTTTGGCGATGATCGTGCCCGGGTTAGCGGGCGTGGCCAATATCTTCCTCGTGCGCGCTTTTATGGCGGGCATTCCACGCGACCTGGACGATGCGGCTCGAATCGACGGCGCTGGGGACTTCGCGATCTATTACCGGATCATCCTTCCGATGATCCGGCCCATCTTGATCGTGGTGTTCCTGTTCTCATTCACCGCGTCGTGGAATGACTTCCTATGGCCGCTGATCGTCTTCAACGACATCCAGGCGATGCCCATCACCGCTGGGCTCCAGCTGTTGCAGAACCTCTTTGGCTTCTATGACAACCTCGGCCAACTCATGGCTGCCGCCATTCTGGCGATGATTCCCACCACGCTGCTGTTCTTGTTCGCTCAGCGGTACTTCGTCAACTCGCTCAGCCTCTCGGCGGGGCTGAAGGGATGATCCGATGAGGAACGATCGACGACGAGCCGAGCGGTGGATCCTGACCAGTGCCGCGGCATGGACAACGGCGCTAGCCGTGGTCACGTTGTACCCCTACCTGATGTGGCTGACTTCGAGCGGGTATGAGGCCCTGGAAGCCGCCGACGCTCTAGGGTCAGCGGCTGCGTTGAATGAGGTGGCGGCCTTCGTTCGGCTGTACGGCATCGCATTGCTACTCGTGGGGATCGCAACGGCCGTCCTCGCCTGGCGGATGCCGTACGCCCATCGGCGCGGCATCGTCTGGTGGTTGGCGCTGTGCACCCTCGGCGCCCTGCTCACCCGTGACATCGTGGGAATGCTGCTCTTCGGCGTCTGCCTGATCGTCTACCTCTCCCGCTCACGAGCGCTACGGCTCATGAGCCAAAACACCCCAGAACTAACTCTCAAAGGAGCACCGTGAGTAACGCGCAAGATGAGTTGCTGATCGAAGTCGGGCAGCCGACGCAACGCCAGATCAGCCCGGACCTGTGGGGTATTTTCCTGGAGGACATCAATTACGCACTGGACGGTGGGCTCAATGCCGACCTGATCCAAAACGGCGACTTTGAGTACAACCCTCGCGATCACAAGGGCTGGGGTCCGTTGACAGCCTGGAAGACCAGCGGATCGGTCAGTATTCGAACGGCGGACCCGCTGACGCCACAGACCGCTGTGCATGCCCGAGTGGATGCCACGCACGGAACCGCAGAGCTGACGAACTACGGATTCTCACCCATGTACTTCCCTGCCGGATCGCTCCGATTGCGGTTCGCAGCGAGGCTGGCTGACACCGCTGCTGGGCAGTTCGAGGTCGAACTCGGCGACGGCGATGATGTGTTGGCCAGCGCCACGGTTCGGCTCACCGGGCAAGCCGAGGGCTGGGACTTCTACGAGGCCACATTGCACGTAGATCGCGACGTGCAGGAGGGCTACCTCCGGCTCCGGCTGGTCAAAGGCACTGTCGATCTCGATGCGGTCAGTCTGCGTCCGATCGACCCTCAGACCCACACTCCGATGACGTTCCGGCCAGACCTGGTGCAAGCGCTGGCAGAGCTGGAGCCGTCCTTCGTTCGGTTCCCCGGTGGGTGCGTGGCACACGGCTACGGCCTGGACAACATCTACCACTGGAAGGGCAGCGTCGGCCCGCGTCACGAACGCAAACGGCTGCACAATCCCTGGGGCTACCACCAGTCGATGTCGATCGGCTACTTCGAGTACTTCGAGCTGTGCGAAAAGCTCGGCGCCAGCCCCATGCCGATCGTCGCTGCCGGGGTGTGCTGCCAGAATCTCCCGGGCCGAGCGCGCGCTATCCCCAGCGGTCAAATGCCGCAGTACATCGCCGATGTCCTGGACCTGATCGAGTTCGCCAACGGCTCCGTCGACACCGTCTGGGGTGCCTATCGGGCCGAACTTGGCCACCCCGAACCCTTCAACCTTCGTTATCTCGGCGTCGGCAATGAGGATGAGATCACCGACGACTTCCGCGACCGGTTCGCCCAGATCCACGACGCCGTCCGCGACCGCTATCCGCACATCAAGGTGGTGGGCACCTGCGGCCCGGCGCCATTCGGCCCAGACTTCGAGCAAGGCTGGGAGTACGCCCGAGAACGCGGCGTGGATGTGATCGATGAGCATGGCTACCGCACACCGCACTGGATGCACCAGAACCTCGATCGTTACGACTCCTACGACCGGCAAGGGCCGACCGTCTACTTCGGGGAATACGCGGCCAGGTCCAGCCGACTGCGCTCAGCGCTAGCCGAGGCAGCGTTCATGATCGGTATGGAACGCAATGGCGACGTGGTGCACCTGGCGTCTTACGCACCCCTGCTAGCGCGCCTTGGGTCGACGCAGTGGGAACCGAACCTGCTGTACTTCACCGAGTCCGAAGTCCGCCCGAGCGTGAACTATCAGGTGCAGCGGATGTTCTCGGCCAACCGCGGCGAACTGGTCAACGAGGTCACGGTCTCAGGGGTCGATGAGCAGTTACGCACCATGCCCACCGATTCCACCGTGCGACTCAGCAGCCCTGGATCCACCGTGGAATGGACCGAGATCAGCGCGGGCGCAGGCACCGAGAAGTCGCAGGTAGCCACGACCGACGACGGCGCCGCGGAAGATGTTGCGCGATTCGATGGTGCCGACCTTGACTTCCAAGCACATCTGACCAGGAGCAACGGCACCGAGGGAGCGGCGATCAGCTTCGGAGGCACCGGCCTGCAAACCCGGTACACCGTGCAGGTCGGCTCGTGGGAGAACAAGTCCACGGTGGTGGTGCGACACGACGACGGCCTCGGGGACGAGATCAGCGGCCCCTTCGCCTACCCGGGAGTGGTCACGCACCGACCGATCCACGTGCGCCTGCGCGTTCACACTCAGGCCGACGGGGTGCACATCCAGTTATGGCTCGATGGTGAACTTCGACATGACGTGCTCGATCCGAATACCCCCGATCTGCTCACCGTGGTCGGAGCTACCGCGAACCCCGACGGCAGCCGGATCGTTCGCATCGTCAATGCCACGGATCGTGCGCGCAGCACCACAATCACGGTGGGCGGGGACCGGGAGGTACAGGCCACCGCCGAGACCTTGACCGGCCCGGACCCCGAGGGCGGCACTGGTGAGTCATGGCCGCAGCCGCCGGTCACCCACCTTCAGGGCACCGGCTGTCTGCAGACGGTTGTGCCGGCATGGTCGTTCACGACCCTGAACATCAGCTGAGCGGGCCGCTGCCGTCGGGTCGTTACTTAGCGGTCCGACGGCAGCGGGCCCTCTCACTGGGCGTCTGAGAAGTACCAGGTGGAGGGGTTCACCGCGCCGGGAGCCATGTGCAGCCAACTCGCGGTGTAGGACTCCGCGACGTTACGCAGGTCGTTGCTGACTACCCCGTAGTCGTCATCGCGCAGCGCCACCCCGATCACGTAGAACTCGTCCTTGGCGATCTGCAGGATCTCGCGGAACAGCTCCGTCTGCCGATCCACGTCCGGCTCGCTGAGGATCTCCCAGTACAGCTCCATCTGCCGGCGGGTCTGCTCGGGCGGCTCCACGGCGTTATCGCCCTGCCCGCGGGTTTGGAACCATTCGGCCCACTGCACGGCGAAGTTGGACTCGCCACTGAACGGGAAGTACCAGCGCGGGTCGACCATCTCGGTTCGGAAGCCGCCGTCGCCACCCCATACATTCGCAGTCTGCTGGTTCGCCGAGGCGCTCTTGCGGTCATAGAACAACGTCCGCTCGATGGTGTTCACGCGCATCTCGATGCCGACCTCGGCCCAGTACCGGGAGATGAGGTCCAACCCGGCCACCCGATCGGGGAACCCGGTGGCGGCGTCCACGTCGAACCGGATCCGCTGGCCATCGGGGCGCAGGCGGTAGCCATCTGAATCGGTGTCCACTAGACCGGCGTCATCCAAGTGCTGGTTGGCTAGGTCGACGTCGAACTCGGTGTACTGCAGGCCGAACTCCTCATCGACGAACTCCGATTCCGGGTGCGGCGCCGCCTGCCAGGGCTGGCCCTGGCGCTGATAGACGGTATCGATGACTTCCTGCCGGTCGATCGCATGGGACAGCCCGATGCGGAAGTCCTTGTTGCGAAAGATGTCCCGCAACTCTTCATCGGGGTGGTTGAAGTTCAGCGCCACCACCATGTGATTGGCCGACGCCGTCCGGATGGGCACAAAGTCGAAGTTGCCGTCCTCGCGAGCTTCGGCAAGCACCGGTCGGTTCTGGGCTTGGTTGAAGTGCCGAGAGTGCAGATCGATTTCACCGTTGAGCGCCTTGAGCAGCATCACCTCCTCCTCCTGGACGATCTCGAATTCCAGGCGATCCATGAAGGGCAACTGCGCACCCTCATCGTCGACCTTCCAGTAATAGGGGTTGCGCTCCAGGGTCATGACGTTGCCTTGGTTCAACCCGCTCATCACCACCCAAGCGTTCAGAACGGGCTTGTCGGTGTTGTTCCAATACTCCGCACGGTCCTCAAAGAACGCCGTCCAGTCGCTGAACCCGGCATCATCGGCTGCGGCTTCGGCGCCGGAGTCGAGGCTGGGGATGAACTGCTCAAAGTAGTGCTTGGGGTAGTAGAACGGATTGCCATCGGCATTGACGATTCGGGAGGCCATCTCGATGAAATTCCCCTTGGGCTCGGGGAACGTCAGCTGCACCGTGAGGTCATCGATCCGCTCAGCGCTGCACGGCTGTCCATCCACCGACAGCATCGACGGTGGCGTGGAGAAGAGGTCGGTGTTGGTGTAAACCTCCTCGATCGCGAACATCACGTCATCGGCGCTCACCGGCTCACCGTCGGACCAGCGCAGGCCCTCGCGCAAGTGCAGGGTGAACACCGTGCCCTCGTCATTCAGGTCGATGCCGGTCAAGATCCCCGGCAGCCCGTGCTCCGACAGGTCCGGGGAGAACCGCAACATCGGCTCATAGGCGCTGATTCCGTTCACCCATGCCTCATCGCCTGGGCCTAGGGTGACGCCGCTGAACGTTCCGCCGTAGCTGCCCGGTTCTGGGGACTGCACCACCAGCCGGTCCGATTCCACCGGCAGCCGCTCGTCGAACTCCGGCAGGTCCCCGGCGTCCACCTGTTCGGTGAGCATGGGCGACTCCCGCGGGCGATCACCATCGGCCTCGGGCTGCGAGGACTGCTCATCTGACTGCGAGGAACAGGCTGCCAAGGACAGGGTGCTCAGCGCACCGACCCCGCCCAAGGTCAATAGCGCCCGCCGGCTCACTCGAACACGATCATTTACGGTGGATTGGACCATCATTGCTCCTGGGGTTGCGGTGTGTCGGGACGATCGAGTTCGTGCGCGCGGTAGCCACTGCTATGCAGCACGTAATACGGCTGGTCGGAGAACGCTTCGCCGAGCCCGGGAAAGAGCACGGGCGAACCGTCGTCGGTGTGGAATTCGACGTAGTACATCAACGGGAATTCAGTGCGGGTGTAGGCGCCGGGGATGGTGGCTGTCAGGGCATCGCCGTCGGGAGTCATCGGCGCAGTCTGGAACTCCTTGGACTGGTCCAGGTGGCGATAGTGCAGCACCGCACCGGCGATGTCCGCGCGCTGTAGCCGGACCTGCACGAGCAGGTCTTCCCCACGATGAAAGGACGACGGCGGAGCGTGGTGCAGCCCATCGGTTCCGGACCGTTGTGGTGCCGCGGGGGCCTGTGCCAACTCGCCAGATCCGGGCGGTGTCTGCTGCTCAGCTAGCAGCGCCCGGAGTTCTTCGATGTCGGCATCGATAGCCGGCAGGCGCTGGCTCCAGTGACCGTGTTCGCAGACCTTCACCCCAAAGCTCAACTCCTGCGGGTACACCCCGCGGGTAATCTCCGGCAGCCGCGCGTAGGCGTCCCGGGCGATCACGTACTCCTCGATGCACCGGTGCAGGTAGTGCGGGTTGCCTAGGCGTTGAAACAGCGAATAGCTCACCGCGGCGCGGAATTTGCCCGCGAAGAACTCTCCCAGTGCCTCCAGCGCCCAGCAGTCGATGATCGTGCGCCGCAGCTGGGGCCCAGGGTCGCGCACCTGTTGCAGCCGCTCCAGGATCGGCCGAGCCTCAGCGAGCAGGTCATCGATCCATTGCGCCACCTCAAGCGGGGTGTACTTCGCGCACTGGTCGCCGTTGAGCAGGTCTGCGACGAATCCATCGACGGTGTAGAACAGCTGCGGATCGAAAGGGCTGACCGTGCCCCAAATGCCGGGCTCTGGGGTGTCGAAGGCGTAGTGCGTGCGCCCTGATCGCTCACAGATCGGCAGGTTGAGGTACAGCTCGAGCCAGTTCTCGTTGTTCGAGGCGCTCACCCCATGCGCGACCGTCACCAAGGGCATCACCCGGCTCAACGCACTGAGGCACTGTTCCACCGCGGCGGCGTTCTCGCCGTAGTCGCTGTGCAGCAACCGGCGCCACACCTGCGGATCGGTCTGCGGGTCATCGCCCATCCGGCCCCACAGCAGGTAGGTGTACCTGTACTTTCGCCACTCCCGGCCGTCGAGTTGCAGCTCGGGGTCAACGTAGGGGTCGCGCGTTCCTTCGCGCCCCGATCCCTTACGCCCTGCGAAGTACAACGGTTCGCAGAAGTCCACGCCCAGGGATCCGCCGATGGTGGCGCAGCGCCCGTAGCCGGAGGCGATTGCGGGGTCACCCCACAGCAGCAAACGCTGGGTGCCGGGCCACACCCGAAACATCACGTCCGTGGGTCGCTGCTCGGCTAGGAAGTCGGCGTATCCGTAGCGCGTGAACAGGCGCGAGTACTCGGTGATGCCCTTCATGTCACCGGCGCGGGCTTCGGATTTCTTCGCCTCGCGCGGCCGGATCGCGGCCTGGTGGTAGGGCAGGCCCATGTGCTCGGCCCAGTATTTCGCCGAGAGCACGGGATGCAGATTCGGTTTGTCGATCGCCTTCAGCATCGACTCGTCCACACCCTTGGCGTGCAGGTCGATCGTCAGCGGACGCCCCGCTGCGCTCGCGCCGGCGAAGACGGTGTCCCAAAAGTCGTGGCGAATGTCTTCGGGGATCCCGCCCTCGTAGTGGATGCGGAACGTCAGCCCGTCGATGTCTGGGCATAGGCGCAGGAGTTCTTGCAAAGACTCCCCGCTGTAGCGCGCATGGGTCTGCGCGTTCAGTCCGCGGATCGGGTACCAGGCCTCGGTCTGCCCACCGAAGTCATACGCGTGATTCCACAGTCCCAGCTGGAATCGCATCCCCCGGCGTTTGGTCTGTGCGGCGATGAAGCGCAGTGCCTCGAGATTCTGCGCGCGCTCATCGGCATCCACACCTTGCGCGTGCACGTCCCACCCGGGGGTATCAATGAGGAAGGGATAGGCGAAACAGAGGTAGTTGTCGCTGGCGTTGTGGCCATCGGCGCCGTAGTTGTACTGCATACCCAGCGCCAAGTGGAACTGGCTGAAGCGGCTGTAGGCCATCCAGTCCAGGTACTCGGTCCAGAACTCGCGGTCGCGAAACCATCCCAGGTCCCATACGGCGCTTGAGAAGGATCTCGCAATCGATCGCACCGGTACTGCCGAGACTCGGCGCTGGCCGGCCATCCTTTGGGCTGCGGCGATCACGCTGCCACCGGCGGCCAGCTCTGCGGCGAGGTCGCTGAGCACCTGGCCCACCCCCGAAGCGTCCCCGGTGACGTCGATCTGACGGTCGCTAACCCGCACCTGATATCCGGGTGCGTCATCGAGACGAACGGTCATCTGCACGTCGCTAGGCCACGACCGCGCAGGTGCACCTGCGGCGAACAGGCCGATCGCCCACGCCACGGTTGGGTGTGCACGATCTGCGGAGTTGGGCACCTCGATGCCATTCGGGATCGTTTGATCGCTACTCAGTGTGGGCACGCCGTCGTCCCTTTCCTTCGAACTGCGTCAGCTTGAAAACACGTCTCGCGGTGCCCGGCGCCTACGCCTTGGCGTCCCGCGCGGCGCGCCACTGCTCGTACTCCGGCCGCGCCTC
>JBMDWZ010000058.1:0-12949 GCA_048594865.1 Beutenbergiaceae bacterium | reverse complement strand
CTAGAGACAGCCGCGCCAGCACCACCAGCGGATACGAGGCGCGAGGGTTACCGGCGAGTTCCTCGGCCAACGCCCACTGCGAGGCGCCCACCCAGGACTTTAGGTCGATCGGCCCGGTGTCGGCGATCAACGGGTCGGGGTTATCTCTGCTTTGGGTGCGCAGCAGCACCACCTCGGCGAGCCGTTTGAACGCCTCCGGATCGTTGGGGTCCTCGTGCAGGGACGCCCGCAATTCCTCCTCGAGCGCGGCATCCGGCGGAGCATCAGCGGCCCCGGCGGCGTGAGTTGGCTCCGGTGATTCGGAGGTGTTTGATCGCAGGACCTGCGCCAGCCGCTTGAGGAAACTCATATGAAGAGGATATCGGCACCTGACTTTGTGGACTTCCAACAAACGCCAACCCCTATCCTGGGACCACCATGGGCGATGATCACGAGGCTGCCGCAACCCGCAGCGCAACCGACGATATGGTCCGCCGGCTCCGCACCGGCTCAGACCTGCTGACCACCGCGGCCCTACGCCGCCTGGATGCCGACCTGTCTTGGTACTCCGAGCTCCCCGCCGAGGACCGGTCCTGGATCGGACTGGTGGCGCAGGCGGGGATCGCGAACTTCATCGCCTGGTATGAGAACCCCGAATCCGGCTCACACAATGCCGCGGAGATCTTCCGCGCCGCGCCACCGGAGCTCACTCGCTCGATCTCGCTGCAGCACACGTTGCAACTGGTGCGGATCGTGGTGGAAACGGTGGAAGGGCACACCGAGGAGCTCGCCCCAGAGGGCCAGGTGGCCCAGCTGCGCGAGGCGGTGCTTATCTACTCCCGGGAGGTGGCATTCTCCGCCGCCGAGGTCTACGCGCGAGCGGCCGAAACCCGAGGCGCGTGGGACGCGCGCCTGGAGGCCCTGGTGGTGGACTCGCTGTTGCGCGGAGATCCCGACGACTCCCTGCACTCACGGGTGGCAGCGTTGGGATGGGCCGGCTCGGGCAGCACCTTGGTGATGGTCGGCACCACCGATGGCCCCATCGATGACTTGAGAGCCGCAGATTTACGCCGAACCGCACGCCGCTCCGCCCAAGACGCCCTGGTGGGTGTTCAGGGTGACCGGTTGATCGTAGTGCTCGGCGGTGAGGGGAACCTGCGCGAGTCCGCCCAAGCCCTGATGCCCAGGTTTGGTCCAGGTCCGGTGGTAATCGGCCCGATCGTCAGCGAACTCGCCGACGCTGGGCGCTCGGCGCGCGCCGCCCTGTCTACGCTGCACGCGGTACACGCGTGGCCATCGGCCCCCCGCCCGGTGATGGCCGATGAGTTGCTACCCGAACGGGTGCTGATGGGCGACCCCGACGCCCACAACACCCTGCTTGGCGATGTCTACGCGCCGCTGCTGGAGGTGGGCGGGCCGCTGTTGGAAACCCTGTCTGCCTACTTGGAGCAGGGCCGCTCTCTGGAGGCCACGGCGCGCAAACTGTACGTGCACCCCAACACGGTGCGTTACCGGCTTCGGCGGATCGCGACTATCAGCGGATGGGATCCGGCCAATGCCCGCGAAGGCTTCGTACTGCAGATCGCCATCGCCCTGGGCCGCTTGAACTCCGGGGCAAGCGCCGGCGGCGCTTAGCGGTGAGGTAAGCCACACCCGGATCGCGCGCCCACCGCGGGTGCCGCGAGACCGGGCCGCCCTAGGCTAGATTTGTTGGATCACCACAAACCCCCGCGGTGAGCTTGGTGCGATCCGTCGCCCACGAAACACCGGTCCCGAAGGAAAGGTATATGGAGTGATCGCACTCCTATGTCCCGGCCAAGGCGCCCAGAAGCCCGGAATGCTCCAACCCTGGATTTCTGACCCCGACTCGGCCGCGCTACTCGATGAATTCTCCAGCGCCAGTGGCCTGGACCTTGCAGACCTCGGCACTAACGCGGACGCCGACACCATCAAGGACACCGCCATCGCCCAGCCACTGATCGTGGCCGCCTCCCTGCTCTCCCTGCGCCGTCTGGTTGCCGAGCTCGGCGAGGTAAGCACCTGGGCGAACGTGGCCGCCGGGCACTCCGTGGGTGAGTTCAGCGCAATCGCCGCCGCCGGCGTGCTGCCCGATGCCCAAGCGGTGGACCTGGTGGGTGTGCGCGGACGCGCGATGGCCAAGGCCGCCGCCAGCAGCCCAACGACGATGGCCGCGGTAATGGGTGGTGACCCCGATGAGGTCGCGCGCACCCTCGCAGGCTTCGGAGCGATCGGCGCCAACGTCAACGGTGGCGGGCAGATCGTCGCCGCAGGTACCGAAGACCAGATCGCGAACCTGCGTGAAACCCCGCCGCCGGGTGCCCGGGTGGTGCCGCTAGCGGTGGCCGGAGCATTCCACACCGAACACATGGCCAGTGCCGCCGAGCCGGTCAACGCCGCCATCGCCGACACCGGGCCGGCCGACCCTGCGATCACGCTGCTGTCCAATGCCGATGGGCAGCCCGTCACTAGCGGTGACGCTGCGTTGCAGTCGCTGGTCAGCCAGATCACCTCCCCGGTGCGCTGGGACCTGTGCCAGGCCTACCTCGCCGAACAGGGCGTGTCTCTCGCCATCGAACTCGCCCCCGGTGGGGTCCTCACCGGCCTGGCCCGGCGCACACTTCCCTGTGTGAAGACCGTCGCGATCAAGTCCCCCGATGACGTCACCACCGCCACCGCGGCAGTCCGCGAAACGCAGGAGCGTTGATGAGCACCCTGATCCAACCCGCAGCAGTCGCGGCTACCGGAATCCTCGCCGTCGGCGGGGCACGAGGTGAGCGCTTGGTGGGCAACGATGAAATCGTTGGCCCCATCAACTCCTCCGATGAGTGGATTCAGCAACGCACAGGGATTAAGACCCGCGCCCGCGCCGGAGCAGACCAGAGCGTCCTAGACCTCGCCGCCGCCGCCGCCAACGATGCCCTGACCAAGGCCGGGCTCACCGGGGCAGACATCGGCGCGGTCCTGGTTTCCACCGTCACCCACTTCGAACAGACCCCCTCGCTGGCGGCGCTGGTCACCGACCGTATCGGCGCCACGCCGGCGCCTGCCTTCGATGTTTCGGCGGCCTGCGCCGGGTATTGCTATGGCATTGCCCAGGCCGACGCCCTGGTGCGCGCAGGGACAGCCCAAAACGTGCTCGTGGTGGGCGTGGAGAAGATGAGCGACTTCATCGACCCCACCGATCGCACCATCTCCTTCCTCCTGGGCGACGGCGCCGGCGCGGCGATCGTTGGCCCCTCTGATACCCCGAAGATCGGTCCCACCGTATGGGGCAGCGACGGTGGTCAAGCCTCAGCGATCTACCAAACCAAATCGTGGCTGGATTACCGCCGTACCGAACTCGGCGAAGAACTTCCACCATCGCCGGAGACCATCGAGGAGGTCTCGGTGATGGAGACCCCGACGCTGCGCCAGCTCGGGCCAACGGTCTTCAAGTGGGTCATCTCCACCATCCCTCAGATCGCCAAACAGGCCGTGGACGCCGCCGGGGTTTCCCTAGAGGACATCGATGTGTTCATCCCCCACCAGGCGAACATGCGCATCACCGACCAACTGCTCAAGTTGTTGAAACTCCGTGAAGACGTCGTGGTCGCACGGGACATCGCAGACACCGGCAACACCTCCGCCGCTTCCATCCCGCTAGCCACCGAACGACTGCTGCGCGAAGGGCAGGCCAAGAGCGGGGACCTGGCACTCCAGATCGGGTTCGGCGCCGGCCTGGTCTACGCCGGACAAGTCGTGGTCCTGCCCTGATCCGGGCGCGTCTACGACACCGGCGCCACAATCTGCACCACAATCCATACCGACCCCCAAAAACCGCACCAAACAATCAAGGAGAAACACATGGCACTCAGCAACGATGAGATCTTGGCTGGCCTCGCGGAAATCGTGAACGAAGAGACCGGACTGGACACCGCTGCGGTGACCTCGGAGAAGTCCTTCACCGACGACCTGGACATCGACTCCCTGTCGATGATGACCATCGTCACCCAGGCCGAAGACAAGTTCGGCGTCGTCATTCCCGACGAAGAGGTCAAGAACCTCACCACCGTCGGCGACGCAGTGAAGTTCATCGAGGACAACCAGGCCTGAGCCACACACGTCGTTGGGCGCGCCGAATTGTGGGCGCCCAACGGCCACGTGCACCAGACCACCCCTAGCTAGACCCCGCTGAAGCACCGGATAGGAAACCCATGACTGACCGCACCGAGGTCGTGATCACTGGCCTAGGCGCCACCACCCCACTGGGCGGCGACGTCCAGAGCACTTGGGAAGCTGCGCTTGCCGGGAAGTCCGGTGTGCGCACGTTGGAGCAGGAGTGGGTCGCCGAGCACCAACTCCCGGTGACCTTCGCGGGTCAACTTGCCGTCCCGGCATCCGACGTGCTGCCCGTCCCGCAGCAGCGACGGATGGACCCCAGCGCCCAATATGCCCTAATCGCCGCGCGCGAAGCGTGGGCAGATGCCGGCAGCCCCGAACTGGACGGCGAGCGGATCGGAACCGTCATCGCCTCCGGAATCGGCGGGGTGTGGACGCTGCTGTCAGCGTGGGACACCCTTCGTGAAAAGGGCGTGCGCCGAGTGCTGCCGCTCACCGTGCCGATGCTGATGCCCAACTCCCCCAGCGGCTACGTGTCGTTGGAAGTTGGCGCCAAGGCCGGGGCACACACGCCGGTGTCGGCGTGCGCATCGGGCGCCGAGGCGATCGGCTACGGGCTGGAGATGATCCGCTCCGGACGCGCCGACGTCGTCGTCGCCGGAGGGACCGAAGCCGCCATTCACCCCCTTCCGATCGCGGCGTTCGCGAAAATGCAGGCGCTGTCCACTCGCAACGATGACCCCGCACACGCATCGCGTCCCTACGACGTGAATCGCGATGGGTTCGTCTTGGGTGAGGGCGCCGGTGTGGTGGTGCTGGAGAGCGCCGAACACGCCGCCGCCCGCGGCGCCAAGGTCTACGGCCGGGTCGCCGGAGTCGGCATGACTTCAGACGCCTATGACATCGCTCCCCCCGATCCCAGTGGCGCCGGCCAGGAGCGGGCCGCGCGGCTCGCCTTGGAAGACGGCAACGTGGACCCAGCATCGGTGGTGCACGTCAACGCGCACGCCACCTCTACTCCCGCCGGTGACGGTGTGGAGGCCGCTGCGATCCGCCGCGTGCTGGGTTCGGCGACCGATCAGGTGGCCGTCTCAGGCACCAAGTCCATGACCGGGCACCTGCTTGGTGGCGCCGGTGCGCTGGAGTCGATCTTCACCGTGCTGGCTCTGCAGAACCGGATCGCGCCGCCCACCATCAACATCGACGAAGTGCAGCCGGGTATCGACATCGACATCGTGCGCGACACCCCGCGTGAGCTCCCAAGCGGAGATGTGGTCGCCCTGAACAACGCGTTCGGGTTCGGCGGGCACAACGTGGCCCTGGCGATCGCCTCGGTTTAAGGTCGCGCCCGCGGCGCTTGGCTAACGCCCAGGATTCTTAAAGTCCCTGCTCGACGGCGTCGGCCCAGCCGTGCGGGTCGGTCCCGTCTGGGATCTGGCTCAGTGCGATGGCCAGAACCGCTGCCTGCAGGTGCGCTCGTTCTGCGTCGCTGAGCGGGCTAACCGACTCATAGCCCGCCAGGACATGGGCGGAGGTTCCCGGTGGCGGTGGCCCCCAGTAGTGGAACGCGGTTGCGGCCATCGCGATGAGATTGCCCAGATCGCTGGTGCGCTGACCCGCGTACATCTCGTCATAGTCGATGAGCGCACGCACCTGATCGCCCACGCACAAAACGTTGGCCCCGCGGGCATCCCCGTGGACCAGTTGCACCGGTGTGTCCAGTATTGGCAAGTCCGTGAGCAACGCGGCCAGACGGGCGGTGGCCTTGGGAGCGCGCTGGCAGGAAACTGAATCCTTGGGCAGCACCAGACGCGGGCGGCGCCGATCTGCGGAATCGGGCGGCGGTAGGACCGAGTCGCTCGAAACTAAAGCGAGGTGCACTGCGGCCAGGACTTCGCCGGCGTGGCGTAGCGCCGCCGGCGAAGCCGCATTGAGGATCTCACCCTCGATACGTGGCATCACCATGACCGAGGCGGGCCGGTCACCGTCCACGATGGCGCGATGGGAGCCAGCGGCCGTTACCAGCGGAGCCGCCACGGGTAGGTCCGCAGCGCCGAGCCGCGCCACGGCTTGCGCGATGGCATCCAGGCGCTGAAACACCGGCTGGCGCACGCACGCCTTGATCACCAAAGGTCCGGCGTCGGATTGCACCCAGGCGATCAGGTTGACATCGCTGAGAACGATGTCTTCGCAGGTCGCTCGCAGCCCCCAGTGCTCGCTCAGGCTCTCGGTCACCCACTCCCCGGCGGCGGCAGCACCACTATGGCCGAAGCGTTGCTTGACCACCCGCTCGGGCTCCAGCGGCTCCCAGAGCATCCGCAGAGTGGGGGTGTGTTCAGCCAACCGTGTCTTCAGCCAACCGGGTTATCAGCCAACCGGGTTTTCAGCCAACCCGATGCAGCCAGCGCACCGGAACCCCGGCACCGGCGTACCGGAATGGCTCGAGCTCATCGTCCCAGGCCTGCCCGAGGGCTAGGTCTAGTTCGCGCTTGAGTGAGGCCGGATCGGCCAAGTGCTCCACGGCGGCGCGGATCCGATCCTCGGGCACTACGACATTGCCGTGCGCATCGGTCTGAGCGTGGAAGATTCCCAGGTCCGGTGTGTGGCTCCAGCGTCCACCGTCCGTGCCGCGAGAGGCCTCCTCGGTCACCTCATAGCGCAGGTGGGTCCAGCCACGCAGCGCGGAGGCGATCCTGGCACCGGTGCCAGCGGGTCCCATCCAGGAGAGTTCGGAGCGCAGCAAGCCAGGTGCTGCACTCTGTTCGGTCCAATCAAAGGACGCGCGCGCGTCGAGCACCGAGCCCGTTGCCCATTCAATATGTGGGCACAACGCACGGGGAGCTGAGTGCACGAAAATAACGCCACGGGTGTTCGCACCTGACATGCTTGGTCCCTTCCATCCGGTTCGAGATACGTCTTCCCCTACGACCTCGTGACCATCCGGTCAAAACCCGCATCGCGGCTTTACTTCCCCCATCATGCCCTATTTCCGCCGATTTGTGCACCCGCGGGGCGGGTTGGGCACTAAATACGTGACCGAAACTCGGCCATCGCCTGCTTGCGAACCTGGGGCTCGAGCCGCTGCAGGTAGACCTTGCCCCGCAGGTGGTCCATTTCGTGCTGCAATACGCGCGCCAACAGGCCCTCTCCGGCAACCGTCACCTCGTTGCCGTCGAGGTCGATGCCACGAACTTTGGCGTAGGCGCCGCGCGTAGTGGGGTAGGCCAACCCGGGGACCGACAGACACCCCTCGGGGCCGTCCTGGGTTTCTTCGGATACCTCGATCAATTCGGGGTTGAGCACATACCCCGAGGCCCCTTCAATGTCCCAGGAGAATGCCTGCAGACCGACGCCGATCTGATTCGCGGCCACCCCGGCACGATCGTCGCCCTGGACGGTATCGGTGAGATCTTGGACCAGACCGCGAATCTTTTCGTCTACTTGGCCAATCGGGTCGCAAGGCGACCTCAGCACCGGGTCGGGATAGATGCGGATGTCACGTCTCATTGATCGCCTTCATTGGTGCACATCCTACGGTGGGCGAGATACGCCGTCGGACATCGATGTCACTAGCCTCTTGCGCACCCACTAGGTACGGGCCGCGCTTCCAGGCGTTGGCGACTGGTACCAGAATCGTCGCCGCGGCAATGCCTTGCACTCGCTGTCCACATAGTCCGACTGCCGGTGGCGGGCTTCGGTTGGCGCCGCGTCGAAGGCCGCGCAATGGCGGGCCGGAGAGGTCTTGCGGTCACAAAACTGAAACTCCGCTTCGGAACGTGTACAAAACCGAAGCGATAGGACTATGTTCTGTCTCACTCGTGTGACTGCAGTCACACATCTACATAGTGGTAGGTGAAGATGAGACCGGTTCGCCGATTGACCGCCGCCGCCTGTGCCGCGGTGGCTACGGGCGCAATGCTGGTGGCATGTGCACCCGATGACGACACCATCATCATCAACGTTTACGGCGGTGCGAGCCTGGCGCCTTTCGAGGACATCGCCCAGCGTTGTAGCGACGCTTCGGGCGGTCGATATCGCATCGTCGGCAACCTGTTGCCGGCCGACGCCGACGGCCAGCGCGAGCAGCTCGTGCGCCGGATGGTCTCCAGCGATCCGAACATGGACGTCGTTGGTATCGACGTGACCTGGACGCCGGAGTTCGCCGAGGCGGGGTGGATCTTGCCGCTGTCAGCGGAACAGACCGCCGAGGTGGAAGAGGGCACCTTGGAACCGCCGCTGGATACGGCGCGTTGGAACGACGAGCTCTATGCCGTCCCGATGCACACCAATGTTCAGTTGCTTTGGTACCGGGAGTCGCTGACGCCCGAGCCACCCACCACCTGGACCGAGATGATGGACATGGCCGAGGAGCTGGAAGCCCAGGGCGCGCCGCACACGGTCGGGGTGACGGCAGCGCGCTATGAGGGTTACGTCGTCACCTTCAACACCCTGCTCAACGCCTATGGCGGCACCCTGATCTCCGAAGACGGCACCGAAGCCGTCGTCGATGACTCCACCGAAGAAGCATTGGCCACGCTCAGCCGGATCGGGCGTTCGCCTGCCGCGATGTCGGGGCTGTCCAACGCGATGGAGCCCGAGGTGCACGCCGAGATGCAAAGCGGGCGGGCGGCCTTCATCGTCAACTGGCCCTACGTCTACAGCGCGATGCGCGGCGAGGCCGAGGGCAACGAAGCCATCGCCGAAGTCTTTGACGATCTGCGCTTTTCTACCCTGCCCGCCGCGAACGATGGTGAGCCGGGCATCGGCACCCTGGGCGGACGCAACCTCGCGATCAGCGCCTTCAGTGAGCACCCCGATGAGACCTATGAGGCCATCAGGTGCATGACTGACCGAGAGTCGCAGATGCAGGTGGCGTTGGACTCCGGGGAACCGCCAGTGCTGGCCGAAATCTATGAAGACTCCAGTTTCCAAGAGACCTACCCGATGCACGAGGAGCTCTTGGAGCAGTTGGAGAATTCCGTACCCCGGCCGCAAACGCCGCTGTACCAGAACGTGTCGACCATCCTGTCCGACACCCTGTCACCGCCGTCGTCGATAGATGCGGCAAGCAGCACCGAAGAACTGCGTGAGCAGATACAACGCGCCCTAGACGGAAGGGGGATCCTGCCGTGACCCACGTAGCCGAGGCCGACGCAAGCGTCGATGAGGGAACCAGGATTGCTCAACAGCGAGCGAGTGAGGGTAAGAGGGCGGAGCGGCGCCTAGGGCTCCTGCTCTGCGCACCGGCGGTGGTCATCATGCTGCTAGTCACCGCCTACCCGATCTTCTACGCGATCTTCCTGTCCTTCTTCCGGGCCGACATGCGCACGCCCGATGACCGCGAGTTCATTTGGTTGGACAACTACGTCACGGTCCTGTCCAGCGGCATTTGGTGGAAGGCATTCGGGGTGACGATGTTCCTCACCATCGTCGGCGCCACCCTTCAGTTGGTGCTAGGCATGATGCTGGCGATCGTGATGCACCGAACCATCGTGGGCCGCGGTCTGGTGCGCACTACCGCACTGGTCCCCTACGCCATCGTCACGGTGGTCTCGGCGTTCTCCTGGAGGTTCGCCTTCACCCCCGAGATCGGTTACTTAGTCGGCGAGGGTGACGCTCCGCTGACGAGTATGTGGTCCTCACTGTGGATCATCATCCTGTCGGAGGTGTGGAAGACAGTCCCGTTCATGGCCCTGCTGCTGATGGCGGGCTTGGCACTGGTCCCAGAAGATCTCCTGAAGGCCGCGTCCATCGACGGTGGTTCGGCGTGGCAGCGGTTCTGGAGGGTCACTGTTCCGCTGATCAAGCCGGCCATTTTGGTGGCGTTGTTGTTCCGGACTCTGGACGCGTTCCGAGTGTTCGACAACATCTTCATTCTCACTACCGGGGCCAATGACACCTCATCGGTGTCGATCCTGGCCTACAACAACCTGATACGGGGGCTCAACCTTGGCATCGGCGCCACGATGAGTGTGCTGATCTTCCTGACCATCGCAATCATCGCGTTCATCTTCATCAAAGTGTTCGGTGCGGCAGCACCCGGCTCGGATCAGGGGAAACGATGAGCTACCAAACAGCAACCCCTCGGCGCAAAGCACTGTGGAGCGGCGCCAACCTCATCGTGGTGCTGTACGCCGCGATCCCGGTGTTCTGGATCATTTCGCTGTCGGTTAAGGGCGGCGGAACGATCACGGACGGCAACTTCTTTCCGCGGGCCTTCACCTGGGACAACTACCAGCAGATTTTCACCGATGAAGTGTTCACTCGGGCGCTGATCAACTCCATTGGGATCTGCGTGATCGCCACGTTCATCGCCATTGTGTTCGCCACGATGGCCGCCTATGCGATCGCCCGGCTGGATTTCCCAGGTAAGCGATTGATCGTAGGCGTGTCGCTGCTGATCGCGATGTTCCCCCAGATCGCGTTGGTTACGCCGATGTTCCAGATCTTCACCACGATCGGAATCTTCGACACCTGGCTGGCGCTCATCATTCCCTACATCACCTTCGCCCTCCCGCTGGGCATCTACACCCTCTCGGCGTTCTTCCGGGAGATCCCGTGGGAGTTGGAGAAGGCCGCCAAGATGGACGGTGCCACGCCGTACCAGGCGTTCCGCAAAGTGATCGCGCCGCTGGCTATGCCCGGGGTCTTCACCACCGCCATCTTGGTGTTCATCAGCTGTTGGAATGACTTCCTGTTCGCTATTTCGTTCACCACCACCGAGGCCTCCCGCACCGTTCCGGCCGCGATGTCCTACTTCACTGGTGCCACCACCTTCGAACGCCCCGATGGTCCGATCGCCGCCGCCGCTGTGATCATCACCATCCCGGTGCTCTTCGTTGTACTCGCATTCCAGCGCCGCATTGTCGCTGGCCTGACCTCCGGAGCCGTCAAGGGCTGATCGCCCGGACCGTTCTTAGATTCCACCAAGGAGAAGCCATGGCAGAGATCGTTCTCGACAAGGTTGTTAAGCGTTACCCCGACGGCGCACTCGCGGTCGACAACTTCAACCTCGAAATAGCCGACGGCGAGTTCATCATCCTCGTAGGCCCCTCGGGGTGCGGTAAATCCACCACCCTGAATATGGTCGCCGGGCTGGAGGACATCACCACCGGGGAACTGCGGATCGACGGCGTCGTCGTCAACGACAAAGCGCCCAAGGATCGAGACATCGCGATGGTGTTCCAGTCCTACGCCTTGTACCCGCATATGACCGTCGGAGAGAACATGGCCTTCCCCCTGGTTCTCGCCGGGGTAGACAGGCCCACGATTAAGAAGAAGGTGGATGAGGCCGCGGCCATGCTGGAACTGACCCAGCACCTGGAGCGCAAGCCCTCCAACCTCTCCGGTGGTCAGCGTCAGCGGGTGGCCATGGGCCGTGCGATTGTGCGTAGCCCCAAGGCCTTCTTGATGGACGAACCACTGTCCAACCTGGATGCGAAACTGCGCGTGCAGATGCGCACCCAGGTGGCTTCGATCCAGAAGAAGCTCCAGACCACTACCCTCTACGTCACCCACGACCAGACCGAGGCGATGACGCTCGGCGACCGGGTCGTGGTGATGCGCGGCGGCGTTGTACAACAGGTGGGCAGCCCAACGGAGTTGTACAACCACCCCAACAACCTGTTCGTGGCTGGTTTCATCGGCAGTCCGTCGATGAACTTTGTGCCCGGCCACCTCAGTGCCGCCGGCGTGGAAAGCCCGTTCGGCACGCTGCAACTGAGTGCCGAAACCAAGCAAAAGGTGGACGCCAACGCAGCGTCCAAGGACGTCATCATTGGCATCCGCCCGGAGCACTTTGAGGACGCCGCGATCGTCGGTGACAAGCCGGGAGCGATCGTGGAGGTCACGGTCGATCTGGTGGAGTCGATGGGCTCGGACATCTACGCTTACTTCTCCCTGAGCGGTGAGGCGGCGCAGTCCAAGGACCTGGAGGAGATCGCTCAGGACACCGGGATCGACCTGGACACCTCCCAGACGCAGATCACCGCACGGCTCGACGCCACCTCGCGGGTCCGACCCGAGCAGCAAGCGAGGTTGTGGCTGGACACCTCCAAGATCCACGTGTTCGACGCCAAGACCGGGAACCGCATCTCTGGGTAGGTACGGCACTGGGTAGGTACGGCACTGGGTAGGTATGGCACTGGGTAGGTACGACACTGGGTAGGTACGGCACTGGGTAGGACGTCGGGACTGGTTAGACAGGCACTGAGTAGGCACGGCACTAGGCAGGCGAGGAACACGATGGCACGGCTTCGCGACGTCGTCGTCGATTCCCGGCACCCCGCTTCTCTTGCCCGCTTCTGGGCTGCGGCACTGGATGGTTACGCCGTGGCGCCCTACGACAACGAGGAGCGGGCGCGGCTAGCGGCCTTGGGCATTGATGACGTCGAGGATGACCCGACCGTGCTGGTTCAGGGCCCTGCGGGTGCACCCAGGTTGTGGTTCCAGAAGGTCCCAGAGCGCAAGGTGACCAAGAACCGCGTGCATCTGGATCTGGCCGCACCGGATATTGCCGCTGAGGTGCAGCGGCTCCTCGCCCTTGGTGCTACGCACTATCGGCCGCTGGCGCCAACAGATGACTTGGCGGTGCTGATGGACCCCGAAGGCAACGAGTTCTGCGTGGTGCGCGAGTAGGGTTCCGCTCGGAAGTGGATGCGAAGCCCTGCTCCGCTGACTTCGTCAGGTCGCGCTCCAGGTAGTCACGCCGGTTGACGAAGTGGACGGTGAATTGACTCGCTCGGCGGGAGTTTGACGAAGTCGGCGCAAGAAAAAAGTCGGGGCCACCCGGCTGGCGGGTGCCCCCCAAATATACCCCCCGTTGGTTAGAAAAAACAAACCGGCGAGTAAA
>JBMDWZ010000057.1:0-10585 GCA_048594865.1 Beutenbergiaceae bacterium | reverse complement strand
CCTCGCGGCAGGACGCGCACCGCGAGTGCACGCCGGCGGGGGGCGGGGTGGGTGCGGGCGGGGAGGTTCGGCCGGGCGGCGCCCGGGGGCGCGGCCACGGCAGGCCCAGGCCACGGCAACGGCGACCACAGCGACGGCAATCTGCCCCCCGATGATCGCCCGGTTCACGTCGATCGTCGGCTTGAACTCCACGCGCCCGTCCCGGATCACGTACACACCGAGCGGCCGAACGCGTACGCCGAAGCCGCCCCCGCCGCCGAAACCCTCGGCGCCGTCCTCGGAGTCGCTGTAGTGCGGGCCGGAGCCACCGCCGAATCCCATACCGGACCCGCCGAGCACCTTGGCCACCGGGATGATCGTGGCGTCACCGTCGCTGTAGGGCTCCCCGAACACCCGCTTGACCGAGAGCGCGTCGTTGGCGGCGTCGATCGGCGCCCGAGCGTTGGTCGAATCTTCTTTCATGATGGTCCCTTCGGTGGTGGTGAAACGAACGCAACAATTCCCCGCCATCCCAACATCCCGGCGCCCAACACACCAGCGGACACGGCAATGAACGACGGCGCGGCACCCTCATCGGTCAGCAACCGCAGCGCAATCCCCAGGATCAGGGTGAGCAACCAGATCAGCAGGCCAGCGCGAAACCCGCGGAGCCGACGGCCCGAGCGGCCAGCGAGTACCCAGCCGATCGCCATCCCCACGCCGAACGGCCAGCCGGTCTCCAACACCCCCAGTGCACTCAGTTCCCCGTAATGACTGAGTCGACCGAACGCAGCGAACGCGAGCACCACCAGCAGATCCAGGGCGAGGCTCGTGAGGCGCATTACTCCATTCTCACCGCACCGAGCCGTCACCGTCCATGGCGAGCGGGCCGTCGTCGTCCATGCTCGTGGATAGCCTCACCGTGCGGCCCTGGACACGATGCCCGCGCAATGCCGCGCGGGCGGTAGATTACGAGGCGTTGCTTTCGCCCCGCCACTTGAGGATTTATACGTGAGCCAGACCGCTGACACCGTCGAGAACGCCAGCGCCACCCCGGACCTCGAACTTCCCTACGCCGAACTTGGGCTGAAGGACGATGAGTACGCGCGCATTCGGGACATTCTCGGCCGACGGCCCACCGCCGCGGAACTGGCGATGTACTCGGTGATGTGGTCCGAGCACTGCTCCTACAAGTCCTCCAAGAAGCACCTGTCGCAGTTCGGGGACAAGACCACGCAAGAGATGCGTGAGCGTCTACTGGTGGGCATCGGGCAGAACGCCGGCGTGGTGGACATCGGCGACGGCTGGGCGGTGACCTTCAAGGTCGAATCCCACAACCACCCCTCCTACGTGGAGCCCTACCAGGGCGCGGCCACCGGGGTCGGCGGCATCGTCCGCGACATCATCTCCATGGGCGCGCGCCCGGTCGCGGTGATGGACCAACTGCGATTCGGCGCACCTGACCACCCCGACACTCAGCGGGTTGTGCACGGAGTAGTTTCCGGCGTTGGCGGCTACGGCAACTCCCTGGGGCTGCCGAACATCGGCGGCGAAACCGAGTTTGACGCCTCATACCAGCGCAACCCGCTCGTAAACGCGCTGTGCCTGGGCGTGCTGCGCCACGAAGACATTCACCTGGCCAACGCTGAGGGCGTGGGCAACAAGGTGGTGCTGTTCGGTGCCCGCACCGGCGGCGACGGCATCGGCGGTGCCTCGATCCTGGCCAGTGAAACCTTCGATGAGGACAAGCCCACCAAGCGCCCCAGCGTGCAGGTCGGGGACCCGTTCATGGAGAAGGTGCTCATCGAGTGCTGCCTGGAGCTGTACGCAGCGCGCGTGGTCGAGGGCATCCAAGACCTCGGCGCCGCCGGCATCTCCTGCGCCACCTCCGAGCTGGCCTCCAACGGCGACGGCGGAATGCACGTGGACCTGGAGAACGTGCTCCTGCGCGACCCCACCCTGACCGCCGGGGAAATCCTGATGAGCGAATCTCAGGAGCGGATGATGGCCGTGGTGGCCCCGGACAAGCTCGATGAGTTCCTCGCCATCACCGCCCGCTGGGACGTGGAGACCGCCGTCATCGGCGAAGTCACCGGCACCGGGCGCCTGACGATCGACCACGATGGCGAGCGGATCGTGGACGTCGACCCGCGCACCGTGGCCCACGATGGGCCGGTCTACGACCGCCCCTACGCCAAGCCCGCCTGGCAGGATCAATTGAACGCCGACGGCGCAGAATCCCTTCCGCGGGCGTCTTCCAGTGCAGAGTTGGCCGCCCAGGCGCTCGCGGTCCTGGGCAGCGTGAACCTGGCCAGCAAGTCCTGGGTTACCGACCAGTACGACCGGTACGTGCAAGGCAACACCGCGTTGGCGATGCCCGACGACGCCGGCGTGGTGCGCGTGGATGAAGAAACCGGCCTGGGGGTCGCGATCGCCACCGACGCCAACGGTCGCTTCGGCAAACTCGACCCCTATGCCGGCGCCCAGCACGCGCTTGCCGAGGCCTACCGGAACGTGGCCACCGTCGGCGCCCAGCCGCTGGCCGTCACCGACTGCCTCAACTTCGGCTCACCCGAGGACCCCGACGCGATGTGGCAACTGGTGCAGTCCATCACCGGGCTCGCCGACGCCTGCCAAACGCTCGGAATCCCGGTCACCGGCGGCAACGTCTCGCTGTACAACTCCACCCTGGCCGGTGAGGTGGGTGTCGGGCACATCGACGCCTCCATCCACCCCACCCCGGTGGTCGGTGTGCTTGGACTGCTCGACGACGTCGACTGCGTCATCCCCTCCGGCTGGTCCCAAGAGGGTCAAGACATCGTGCTGCTGGGAACCACCCGCGAGGAACTGTCCGGATCATCCTGGGCCGGCGTCATCCACGGTCACTTGGGTGGCCGCCCCCCGGTGGTGGACTTGGAGGCCGAGCGTGCACTCGCTTCGGTCCTGAGCACCGGGGTGCGTTCGGGGCTCTTCACCGCCAGCCACGACCTGTCCCACGGCGGGCTGCTGCAGGCCCTGGCCGAGTCGGTGCTGCGTTTTGGTGTGGGCGCGCAGGTGGACCTGGCCGCGGTCACCCAGCGCGACAGCGTCGACGTCACCACCGCGCTGTTCTCTGAGTCAGGGGCACGGGCGCTGGTGGCCACCACCGACGCCGACGCGGTGCTGGAGCTAGCCTCCTCCGCCGGGGTACCGGCGGTCCGAATCGGTGCCAGCACGACCGGTGCAGGCCTGGACTTCACCGGCGACTTCGCCCTGGAACTGGGCGACGTGGAGCGCGCGCACCGGGGCGTTTTGCCCGAACTCTTCGGCTGATCTTCGGCGGTTCTACGGCCCGGATCAGGGCATATTGCCAAGTCTTTGTGATCTGAACCGCAACGCATGATCGTTACTGGGTTGTGACCACTCTGGGCTGAACCGGCGCGTTAACCGTGACATGGTGGATGGTCGTTGTATGCCCCACCGCGCATGGTTGCCGGACGTGGCTAGGCAGGATTTTTGGGGCTCGATCTCTTCGACCATCCCAACTTCCAACCCGACCCAGGGGGCAGTGTGCCAGCAATCGCGGCGTCAGGCCTGACCAAGATTTTCGGGCGCAGACCGCAGCGCGGAGTCCGCATGATTGCCGAGGGCGCCGAGCAGGCCGACCTTCGCGAACATGGGCTCACCGCCGCCGTCATCGACGCGACCTTCGACGTCGAGCCGGGCGAAATGTTCGTGGTCATGGGCCTATCCGGCTCCGGTAAGTCCACGCTCATCCGAACCGTCAACGGACTGCTGGTGCCCACCGCCGGCACCCTAGAAGTGGCCGGCTCGGACATCACCAGGTTGTCCAAGTCCGGGCTGCGGGCGCTGCGCCGGGACAAGGTCAGCATGGTGTTCCAACACTTCGCGCTGCTCCCGCACCGCACCGTGGGCGAGAACGCCGCCTACGCACTGCAGATCAAGGGCATCTCGCGGGCCGACCGGGAAGCCGCCGCCGACCGGGCACTGAAGATGGTGGGCCTGGGCGGGTGGGGCCATTACCTGCCCTCCGAGCTCTCCGGCGGCATGCGCCAGCGCGTGGGACTGGCCCGGGCGCTGGCCGCGGAGACCGACATCATGCTGATGGATGAGGCCTTCAGCGCCCTGGACCCGTTGATCCGCAAGGAAATGCAGGACCAGCTCCTGGAACTGCAGGTCAAGCTGGACAAGACCATCCTGTTCATCACCCACGACCTCAACGAGGCCATGCGCCTGGGGGACCGGGTGGCGATGATGCGCAACGGGCGGATTGTGCAGATCGGCACCGCCGAAGACATCCTCAACGACCCGGCCACCGACTACGTCTCGCAGTTCGTCGCCGACGTCGACCGCACCCGGGTCCTGACCGCCGGCGCCGTCATGGAACGACCGGTCGCCGTCGTCGGGTCCGAAGCGGGTCCGCGGGCCGCGCACCGGTTGATGCGCGAACACCAGACCTCCTCGCTACTCGTGGTCACCCGTGACCGGCGGGTCACCGGAGCGGTCTGGGAGGACGACGTCGTCGCCGCGGTTCGTGCTGGTGGTGACACTCTCCCGACGCCGTCGCGCGATGTGGTCTCGGTCAGCCCCGATACCGCGCTTGCCGACCTGTTCGGCGACGCCGCCTCCACTGGCGCGCCGCTGGCCGTGATCGACGACGGCGGGCAGCTCCTGGGTGTGATTCCGCGGGTGACGTTGCTCAGTGCGCTGGCCGTGCCGGACGGTGCATCGGACGCCGAAGAGCCAGTGAGGAGTGCCTGATGGACTTTCTGCCTGACGTACCGATCGGCGATTGGGGACGAGCAGCGGTCGACTGGGCCCGCTCGGATGCATCGGCGGTCCTGAACTTCATCCGCGATACCTTCAACACAGCCACCAGTGGCCTGGCCGATGGCCTGATGGCCGTGCCGCCGCTGGTCGCGATCATCGTGTTCACGCTGATCGCGCTGCTGGTGCGCTCCTGGATTTTCGCGATCTTCACGCTCCTGAGCATGGCGCTGATCGAGAACATGGGGCTGTGGAACCCAGCGATGCAAACGCTGGCGCTGATCATGATCGCGACGTTCGTGATCCTGGTGATAGCGATCCCGGTCGGCATTCTGGCTGCTCGCAGTAGGCCGGTCAGTGTGGTGGTCAAACCGATCCTGGACTTCATGCAGACGATGCCGGCGCTGGTCTACCTCATCCCGATGGTGCTGCTGTTCCGGATCGGGTTCGCCCCCGGTGTAGTGGCCACGATCATCTTCGCCGCTGCGCCGGGTGTGCGGCTCACCGAGCTCGCGATCCGCCAGGTGGACAAGGAGACCGTGGAGGCCGGCGAGGCATTCGGCGGCACCCCACGCCAGATCTTGCGCGGTATTCAACTGCCGCTTGGACTGCCGACGATCATGGCCGGGGTGAACCAGGTCATCATGCTCGGTCTGTCGATGGCCGTCATGGCCGGATTCGTGGGCGCACCAGGCCTCGGTGAGCGAGCCGTGGCCGCCATGTCCGGAATGAACGTGGAGGCCGGATTTGAAGCGGGTCTGGCGATCGTCATCCTCGCGATCTTCCTGGACCGGTTGACCTCCGCGATCGGGCAGCCCACCAAGGGCTCCCTGCTCGCGATGCTGAAGAAGTCGCGCACATCTGCTGCGCGGGATCAAGAGAAGGTCGAGGCGGCGGAGAAGGCCGATCATGACGCCAAGTCCAGTTTGAAGCAGACGGCCGCCAGGTAGCAGTAACCCATTTAGTGATCACACATCGAAACCAGAGTTATTCGTCGAACCTGATAAACAGGAGAGAAGGAGTTCTTATGAACACCCCACGTACAACCCGTAGCCGCCGGGTGGCAGCTGTTGTTGCCGCTGGCGCCCTCGGTCTTGGGCTCGCAGCATGCAGCGACGACCAGGGCGAAACCATCACCCTGGGCTACCTCCCGGACTGGACCGATGGTCTGGCCACCGCCTACCTGTTGGACCACGTGCTGACCGAGGCCGGTTACACCGTGGAGCACCAGGAGCTGAACGATCCAGGCATCCTGTACGCCTCGCTCGCCGATGGTGACGTGGACATGTACCCCTCGGCTTGGCCCGAGGTGACCCACGCCAACTACATGGACGACTTCGGCGACACCATCGAGGACATCGGCACCTACTACGAGGGCGCCGTGTTGACCCTCGCCGTTCCGGAGTACAGCCAGATCACCTCCATGGACGAGATCCTGGACTTCGCCGATGAGCTGGACAACCGGATCGTCGGCATCGAGGCTGGCGCCGGACTGACCGGCACCACCCAAGACAGCGCCTTCCCCGCCTACGGCTGGGATGAGGCTGGCTTCGAGCTGCAGACCTCCTCCACCATGGCGATGCTCGGTGAACTCGAGGCTGCCATGAGCAACGAAGAAGAGATCGTTGTGACCTTGTGGCGTCCGTTCTGGGCCAACGCCGAATACGGCGTCCGTGACCTGGAGGACCCCGAAGGCGCCATGGGTGACCCAGAAGGCCTGCACTTCCTGGGCCGCGATGGCTTTGCTGCTGACCTTCCCGAGGTCGCCGAGTGGATCGAGTCGCTGTACCTGGACGATGAGCAGTTTGGTGAGCTCGAGGACCTGGTGACCAACGAGTACGAAGACGACCCGGCAGCGGGCGTCGAGGCGTTCATGGAGAACAACGCCGACGTCGTCGGCTCCCCCGGTGAGTGAGCGAGACTGAGCGCACCGGCGGCGTGAGCCGCTAAAGATACGCCGAAGGCCGGCCAGATCCGTTACGGGTCTGGCCGGCCTTCTGCTTTGAGGCGATCAATCCGACCCAATTCTCCCGCCGAGGTCGTCAAGTTGCGCTCGAGGTCGTCAACGAACGTGACGACCTCGGCGGGGGTTTGACGAAGTCGGCGGGAGGGGTGGACTACTTGTCGTCGGGGTTGAGGGCCCGGAATGCGAAGCCGGCGAGCGCGCCACCGAGCAGGCAGGCCACCAGGAACAGCCAGATCGAGGACCAGGCGCCGAGCCCTGCGATCGCGGCGCCAAACGCCACGGCCGGGTTGAACGCCCCGCCGCTGACGCCGCCCACGGCCACTGCCCCGGCCATCACGGTGAAGCCGATGGCCAGGCCGTAGAAGCTGTTGTCCGGGTGGTCCTTGCTAGTGGCCACGTTCAGCACCACGTAACCCAGCAAGAACGTCACGATCAGTTCGGCCACAAACGCCGCCGCCAGTGAGCTGGTTTCAATGGGCGCGGCCGGAGTTTCCACCGGCCCCACCACAAACGAGGCCACCACAGCGGCCAGCGCTGCACCGGCCAACTGGGCGATCCAGTACGGGAGCACCTCAGCGGGGGTGATGCGGCCGCGCACCAGCACGGCCAGGGTCACAGCCGGGTTGTAGTGCGCACCGGAGATGTGTCCGCCGGCGTACACGCTGACCATCAGCGCGGCTCCGATGGCCAACGGAGCTAAGGCTTGGTTGGTGATGACGGTGCAGACGACCACGAACACTAAGGCAAAGGTGCCGATGAGTTCGGTGCCGAGTTTGCGGGTCAAAGTTGCGTTCAACAGATCCTCCGAGTCAGGAAGCGAAATAGCTGGACCGACCCGAGTCCCCCTAAGTGCCCTGGCCGGACGATGCACGCATGCGACGAAAGACGGCAAACTGCAACGAAACGACGGGCCTTGCTACTGCGAGTGCTTCAGGTCGACGATGACCCGGAGCCCCCTCGTTTCATCGGCGAAATACTAGCGCCGAAGTCGGCGAACGGCCGAACCCAACACGGCACCGGAGAGTCCTTGGCGCCCGGCGCGCAGCCGGGTCATCTCCGACGGGTCCGGCGCGCCCCAGATTCGCTTGGGCAGCGAGGCGGAGGAAACCAGCCAGGTGGGCAGGTCCAGCATCCGCGCCAGCGACGTCATCCGCTCGGATTCGGACTGGTCTTCGCTGAGGGACTCTTCCAGCAACTCAGTGAGCTCCTCGGCCAGGTCCGGCCTGCCGAACGCCCGGGCGATGGGCGCGTGGACGAACTCATCGTCCTCGGCGTCATCCATCATCATCGCGCCGATCGGTTCCCCAAATTCGTCGACCATCGGTTCCCCGAATTCATCGAGCATGAACCCAGACTCAGCATCCGAGCCGCTCTCGGGGCCCACCGGTTCCCCGAACTCGTTAACGGCGAAGCCGCCCTCATCTTCGGCCGGATTGGTGTCCAGATGGGCGATGCGCTCCTCGCCGTCATACAGGCCCAGGCGAAGTGAGGTGTCTTTACTGACGGCGGCGCTCATCGTCAGCGAACGGGTGCGGGCGGCCAACTCCTTGGCGGTCTGATCCAGGGTTCGCCGGGCGGCAGCGACCTGACCGAGCGGGTTCTCCGCGACGATCAGGATCCAAAGCCCCTGCACCGGACCGATCCACCCGGTGAACTTGATCTCGCCAAGGAAAGCTACGACGTCGTCCCGGTTGGCGGTAGAAAAGATTCCACCAAAACTCGGCGGTTCGGGGCGATCGAGATTTCCTGCGATACCAGGTGCGTACATAGTGCTAATTCTGGCACTACTCACTGGTTAGTGGGAGTTGTCCTCCGCGTCGCACGGACCGGGTGTGGTTACCTCCGTGCCGATCTCATCGTCGTCCAGCCCCATCTCGGGGTGGCGGCGCAGGCGCAGGATGCTGAACACCAACCCGCCCCACATCAGGGTGATGGACAGCACCAGCATCACGATTCCTTCGACGCTCATCGCTGGCTCCCTCCTTCGCCGGTCGTACTGCCGATCCGTTCGCGTTCGGCGCGGACGGCTTGCTCGAGTTCCTCGACGTCGTCGGGCGTGAAGTCATCATCGCTCGCCCCGCGGTATCGGCCCAGTGACAGCAGGAACGCCGCCAGCAGTCCGATGCCCAGCGCGCCCCATCCGGCCACGCCCTGGAACCAGCCGGGGAAGTCCCCGCCGCCGTAGCCCTCGGTCACGTAGTACAACGCGCCCGTGAGGAGCACCATGATGAGGATGATCGGGGTGACCACGGTGACCAGAATCGTCCAGAACTTGCCGATCCGCAGGGATGATACGGCGCTGACGTGCCGGGCCAGGGTGGGGGCAATTCGGGTTCCGAGGCCGACGACGAGGAGCATCGCGATCGCAGATCCCACCACTCCGATGTTGTTGACGAAGGCGTCCAACACGTCGAGCACCTGCACGCCGGTGGTGGTGGAGAACAGCAGCACCGAGGGGATCCCGGTGGCCAGGCCCACGGTGAGGCCGGCGCGGGGAGTGGACCAGCCGGTCTTGTCCTTCAGCGCCCCTACGATGACCTGCAGCAGGGATAGCAGTGAGGTGAATCCGGCCAGCACCAGGCAGACGAAGAACAGCACCGCCATCACGGCCCCGGCGGGCATTTGGGACAGCAGCGTGGGGAAGGTGACGAACGCCAACGCCACACCGGAGATGCCCTCGATTTCGCCCACGGTGGTGGACTGCTGCACCGCGAGGAAGCCCAGGGTGGCGAACACGCCGATCCCCGCGAGCACCTCAAAGGAGCAGTTCGCGAACGCCACCACGGTGCCCGAGCCGGCCAGGTCAGTCTTGCGGCGCACGTAGGAGGCGTAGGTGATCATCACGCCGAAGGCGATGGAGAAGGAGAAGAAGATGTGACCGTAGGCGGCGATCCACACCGTGGGGTCACCCAGGGCTTCCCAGCTGGGGGTGAAGAAGGCATTGAGCCCGTCGATCGCACCGTCCAGCGTCAGGGAGTAGGCCACCAGCACGGTGAACAGCACCACCAGGACCGGCAGGGTGAACCGGTTGGCCACGTGCAGGCCCTTGCGGATTCCGCGGCTGAGCACGAACGTCGCCAGCACCCACACGATCAGCAACGGCAGCAGCACGGCGGTGACAAAGTTGAGGGAGAAGCCGGGGTCGGAGGCCTGTAGGAAATCTCCGAAGAAGAAGTCCGAGGCGTTATCGCCCCAGGCCAGGTTCATTCCGAACACTACGTAAGCAAGGGCCCAGGCGATTACCACCGAGTAGTACAAGGCGATGAGGTAGCACAGCATCACCTGCCACCAGCCCAGCGGTTCCAGGCGGCGCGACATCCGGCGGAAAGCCAACGGCGCCGACCCCTTGAACCGGTGTCCGATGGCGTAGTCCAAGAACAGGATCGGAAGTCCCGCGGTCAAGAACGCCACGAAGTAGGGGAGCAGGAACGCCCCGCCGCCGTTTTCATACGCCACTCCGGGGAACCGCCAGATGTTTCCCAGGCCGATCGCCGAGGAAATCGCGGCGATCACGAACGCGGTGCGTCCGGCCCATTGTTCCCGGGGTGCTGTTTTCGCTTGGCTCACGTACGTTCCTGCGCCTTACTCGTAGTCAACTTTTGGCTCAGAGAGACTAGCGGTGCAAGGGCATTGATGCACAACCGAGGGGGCTAGGCCCCGATTCCGCCGGTGTGGTGGGCGTCCTCCTGCTCGCGCGCGGCCAGGTTTGCCGCGTCCCGTTCGGCCACCTCCTGGACCGCCTTGGCCACCGTGGTGTGCAGGGCGGAGTGGAACACGCTGGGCACGATGTAGGTGGCGTTGAGTTCCTCATCGGTAACCACTTGCGCCAGGGCGTGGGCGGCGGCGATCAGCATCTCGTTGGTGATCCGGGTC
>JBMDWZ010000056.1:0-1960 GCA_048594865.1 Beutenbergiaceae bacterium | reverse complement strand
CATGCTTACTGAACAAGTCTATCCGGCGCGCTCGTGGGTGCCGCTTCTTTTCTTATGGCTGCGGGGCTGGGTCGGTACTGATCGCGCATTGCGGATTGCTACCAAGCGCGCCCATGCTTGCGGTGGCACGCAGCCAGGGCGACACCCAACCAGATGGATCACGATATCGAATTGTGGCGATGTACCTGCCTCCAAGAAGCCCAGTAAGTAGCCCACTGGGAAACGACGTGCGGTAGGCAACCGGGCTCCCCGAAGTAGTCGGCCCAGTGAGTATGACCACCAGGATTCCGTTCTCGATATAGCCGTATTCGTACGTGCTCCCAGGGGTCAGTCCAGTTGGCTCGCTCCAGTACATATCAATGGATGGGGTTGCACCAAGTACCCCGGGGTTCAACACACAACTCGAACCGACGGGCGCCGGAATCGTCACTGCCTGAAGCGTCGCGCGGGCGTACTCGGCGTCGGTGAACTGAGCGTCAGTGGAGTCCACACTGACCACGCCGATCCCGGCGAGCACCACGCCAACGGCGGCTAGCGTCGCGGCAATCCGCGCCCTCGGTCTCATGATCGTGTCCACCAACTGGCTTGCGAAGCCCGCGCAGCACGGGCTATTCGGGCGGCCCCGGAGATCATTAAGCCCGAAAGGATCGAAAGCGCGGCTACCAGGACAGGCCACCACTGCACGCCGGTGCCGGGCATCCAACCGTCCGATACAGACCCCGGCGGAAGGGCGCCGCTTGTAGAAGAGTCACCTGGCATCCAGTCACCTGGCATCGAGTCACCAGGGCTGGAGTCATCGGGACGCGAGTCACCCGGAGTTGGCTGACCGGGCGTGGGCGCCACCGGCCCGGTTCCGACGTCCGCCTCATCCCCAACACCCCGCGCATGCACGCGCAACTCCACCTGACCGCCGGGCCAGGAGTCGCTCAAGGCAACGTCGAAGAGGAACCACACCTGGGCACCGGCATCAAAACGTTCCAGCAGTAACTCCCCCGCACCCCACGGCACCTCCGTGGGCAACCCAACCTCGCGTTGGCGCCCGTCGCACACCCCGTCGTGCCACTGCTGAGAGCAGCTACGGGCCCTGACATCCAACGCCGCCTGGCCGCCACCATCCACAACACTTGCGCCGGTCAACACCCGGGCCGACAGGCTCACCGAGATCACCCCGGAAGAAGGCGCCTGTGCCCAGACGCCCACCTGCCATGGCACCGATTCCCCGGGCGCCAGCGACTGCATCGCTTGTTCATCGGCGAGGACTTCAAGCCGCAGCACGTCACCGGTGATCGTGGTGCTGGCAGTGGCCTGTGCGGCAGGGCCAGGGGTCAGCGCCCCGAGCGTCCCCAACAGCAGAACCGCCCCGACCCGGCCCGCAACGCGGCGGCCGCGAGCAGACCGGCTGCGCCGTCGTCGTCCGTGCTGGCCTTTCGTATTCGACCTCGACTTCGGCGTGCCGCCGCTTCGCGGCCAAAACGCCCAGGTCACCAGCACCGAGGCGGCCAGAGTTACCGCGCCCAGCACAACCGGCCGGCGCATCGCATCGAGCGGGTGGGCCAATCCGGGAATGGAGTAGATCACCTTGCGCACGTCGGTAACCACGTAGGGCGCGGGATCATCCACGTCATTGGCGTCCCCACGCATGGTGATAGTGCGCTCCGCAGCGCCGGACGAGTCCGCGGACACCGACGTCACCCGGTGGGTGACCGGCAGGGTGCCTGGGCGATCGACGGTGACGACATCGCCCACCGCGATCTCGCGTGAGTCGATCTGCTTCACCACGGCAACCGAGCCCGCCGGGATCTGCGGGCTCATCGACCCGGTTCGGAACATGATCAGACTGATGTCGAAGATGAAAGCCAACGCCGCGAGCACCAGGCACACCACCCCGCCGAACGCTGCGATGTTCAACAATGCCGAGGCCAGCCAGCGCCCTGGGCTATGCCGGGGTTGGTCGTCTGCG
>JBMDWZ010000055.1:0-1620 GCA_048594865.1 Beutenbergiaceae bacterium | reverse complement strand
GGCGGTAGCGTCGCTACCCGGTTCAGTCCTCCAGCAGGCCCGCGGCTAGCGCCGGGGCGAACACCGGGGTCAGCGGCAGGCGAGGCACCAGGGTGGTCTGGATCGCGTGGTAAATGTCCGGCTTGCCGGCCCACACGGTGGTGCTGACTTCGTTGCTCGGGCTGAGTTCGTGGATCCAGGAGCCGTGCTCCTCATCGACCAGGTAGGAGGCGGCGTACTCCCACCAGGTGCGGTACCAGGCCTCATACGCCGGGTCCTCGGTGGCGCGGTGCAGGGCAGCGGCGGTGGCCAGCGCCTCGGTGACAACCCAGTGCATGCGCTCGCGGACCAGCGGCTTGCCCTCGAAGTCCACGGTGTAGACGAAGCCCTGCGCGCCGTCCACGTCCCAGCCTTCCTTGATCGACAGGTCGAAGAGCGCATAGGCGCCCTCGAGCAGCGATTCCGGTGCCTCCTGGCCGCGCAGTTCGCGGGCGGCGCGTACGTGCAGCGCCAGGCGGGCCCACTCCAGCCAGTGGCCGATGGTCGCGCCGGCGGGGCGGAACTTGTCTGCCGGGGAATCGGCGTTGTAGTCCAGGATCGGGGTCCAGTTGGCGTCGAAGTGCTCCGGGATGCGCCAGTTGTGGCTGCGGGCGAAGTCGTTGATGACGCGCTCGGTGATGCGCTGGGCGCGGTCGAGCCACTTGTCATCGCCGGTGACGTCGGCGGCGGTGAGGTAGCCCTCCACGGTGTGCATATTGGCGTTGACGCCGCGGTAGTCCTCGAGCTCGGTGAAGTCGCGGTTCCAGCCTTCGACGACCAGGCCGTCGTCCTCGCGCCAGAAGCGCTCGTCGGAGACGCGCAGGGCCTCATCGAGCAGGTCGCGGGCGCCGGGGCGCTGGGCGGCGGTGGCGCTGGCCGCGGCGATGATTACGAACGCGTGCGCGTAGGCCTCTTTGGCGGAGTTAGTGACCTCACCGTTGATGTCCAGGGCGGAGTACCAGCCGCCGTTTTCGTGGTCCTGGAAGTTTTCCTTAAGGGCCTTGAGGCCGTGGTCCACGGTGGTGGCGGCGCCCGGGCGGCCCAGCAGCGTGCCCAGTGAGAAGGAGTGGATCATCCGGCAGTTGATCCACAGTTGCAGGCCCTCGGCTTCGTCGACCTCGCCCTCGGTGGCGAGGTAGCCGAACCCGTTCTCGACGGCGGAGGCGGAGGCGAAGGTGAGGAGCTCGTCGGTCTCCTGCTCCAGCCAGCGGAAATGGGCAGAGTTGTGCAACCAGTTCATGCCTCTCAGCGTAATGCTGTTTGGGGGCTGGTCTGGGCGTGCTGTGGCTTGGTTTTGGTGATGGAGAAACTTCTCACAACTTGTTTGGTTTTAGGGGTTGACTCGAACGCTCGTGCGGCGTACAGTTGTTTTATGTCGCAACCAGTCACGCACCTCGAGCCGGCCCTCCCGGGCCTAGGATTCGGTGCGCCAACTGGTAAGCGCGCGGGTGGCAAGAAGGCCGGTCGTGATCGGGTCGCGGCCCGGCAAGGCACGACGCCGATCACCACCATCGCCGCGCCACGCACGGTGGGGTCTGTGGCTGGTTCAGGCACCACCGCGGAATCCGGGCCGGCCGCGGGTGGCACCTCGATTGCTGCGGC
>JBMDWZ010000054.1:0-3359 GCA_048594865.1 Beutenbergiaceae bacterium | reverse complement strand
GTCCGGCCATGATCTTGTGGGTGGTGTAGTACGGGGCCCAGATTTCACCGTAGGGCGCGTAGCCCTCCAGCCGGGAGAATTGCCATTCGCCGTAGGCGGCCAGAAATCCGGGGTGGGAGTACTCGCCGGTCTGGGCCAGCGTTCTTTGGACCTCCGCCAGGCCGCTGACCATGTCATTGACCTTGGCGGCGAGTTCCTCTTCACCGGTGGTGGCATAAGCCAGGGAGAACATCGACAGGAAGTGCCCGGCGTAATGCCCGCGCAGCAGGTTTGCGGTTTGAGCCTGCTCCCGGCCCGGATAACTCCTCGCACTCCACGGCTGCTCTTGAGGGTGTCCGTAACCCTCCCAATTCCCCGGCGGGGTCGCCCCTCGCGTATCGATCCCGGCGTTGGCGCGGAACACCGCAAGCAACCTGTCAACGGGGTACTTGCGGGCCAGGTTGAGCATCCGCTCGGTGTTCGGTGCAAACACGCTTTGCGGCGCAATCCGAACGGCGTTGAGTGGATAGGTCTGTAACAACGGGGTGTGGATAGTTCTAACCTCGGTGGTTTCGGGTCCAGGTTTCGATGCCGTCGGCGTCGATCGGAAGGGCGTCGGAGAGCACACGTGAGCCGGTGGTGGTGACGAGCAGATCGTCTTCTAGTCGCACACCGATCCCGCGTAGTTCGGGTGGTACGGAAAGGTCGTGGGCGTGGAAGTACAGGCCGGGTTCCACGGTCATCACCACCCCGGGCTGCAGATCCGCACCCATGTAGTCCTCCCAGTGCGACTTTGAGCAGTCGTGCACGTCGAGTCCCAGGTGGTGGCCGATGCCGCACACGATGTACCGGCGGTGTTGTTGACCGCGGTCGGAAAGTGCCTCATCCACCGAGACGCTCAGCAGACCCCAGTCGTGCAGGCCCTGGGCGAGCACTTCCATCGCCGCGAAGTGGAAATCGAGGTACTGCACGCCGGGACGGATCTGCGCCAGGCCCGCCCGGTGGGATCGCTCCACAAGATCATGGACCTGCCGTTGGGCGGTGGAGAAGGTGCCAGATGCGGGAAGTGTGCGGGTGACGTCGGCGGTGTACAGGCTCGATGTTTCCACGCCCATGTCCAGGAGCAGCGCGGCATCGGGCAGGATGTCACCATCGCACCGGGTCCAGTGCAGGATCGGTGCGTGTGGACCGGAACCAACGATGGTGGAGTAGCCCGGGCCGTTGCCGTGCGTCCGGGCGTGCCGATCGAAGGTGCCCTGCAGCCACCGCTCCCCCAGGCCCTGCTCGATCGCCCTCGGAATCTCCGCAGCGACGGCCTCAAACCCGCCGACGGTGGCGTCCACCGCCCGCTCCAACTGTGCGATCTCCCAGTCGTCTTTGATCATTCGTAGCTGGGATAGCGCCCGCCCCAGTTCGGCGGAGACCTGCAGATCATGAGTGCGCAGCATGGCATCATCGACGACGGCGGTTGCCAGGGATTCCTTGGTGCCGGCGGTGATCGCGCGGTGCTCTGCGAGGCCCGACACATCCCGCACCGGAAGGTTCAGTGCGGCGGACCATTCGCGCAGCCCGGCGCTCGGTCCCACCCACAGTTCACCGTGTAGGGCATTGCCGAAGAACCCGTCATCGCCCGGCCGGTAGGGCGGCGGCAGGTACAGGGCGGAGTCGTGGCCCTGGCCGCTGGGGGTCATCACCAGCACAGCGCCCTCCACCTGCACCCCGGTCAGCCAGACAAAGTCGCTATCGGCGCGGAACGGGTAGGCGCAGTCGTCGTTACGCATCGGTGCCCTACCGGCGGCGGCCACAATGGTGTGTCCGGGCAGGTGTGCGCTCAGTCGGCGCCGATGATCGGCTGCGGCGTCGGCCGCGGCCTCGTCGACGTCAGCGGCGACTCCGACGTCCTGCCAGTTCTTGGCGATCTCATCGACGAAGGCCGGAATCTGGTGCAGTCTGGGTGGTCTGGTGCCGGCGTACGGGGGCCGGGTGAGGGTCACGAGGACTCCTCTACTGGCTTTTCGCCGCCGCGGTCCCGCACCAGGTTGCGCAGATAGGTGAACGTCTTGCCCGAGCCGATGCCATCGTGCTCGAACTCGTTGGTGACCCAGTACTGCGAGTTGCCCACTCGCCCGAGGGTGTCGAGTTGCAGGTGGGCATCGACGTACATGTCGTCGTAGTACACCGCAGCCGCGACCGGGACGTCGTTGGCGGCGAGCACGTCGAAGTCGTACAGCGGTGACCACGTCTGCCGTTGCGCGAGTTCGTTAATGGCCGGTGCGAAGGGACGCAGCAGGCGCACCTCATCGAACATCCACGGGAAGGCCATCTCACCGGTGAACAGTAGCGGACGGGCAGATTCGTTGAATGCCGGCCGGCGATCGCGTTCGGCCTGCGCGGCCCAGGCGGTGGCACCGGAGTTCTCATCGCCGTAGATGCTCTCTTGCAGCGACCAGAACAAGGGGCTGCCCGCGCTTGAAGTGCGCGCTTGCACCTGCTCCAGGAACCCGGAGTGCAGTCGGCCCGGGCGTGCGAAGGCGCCCTCCAGGAGCCAGTGCATCCGCTCGTACCCAGGCTTCATGCCGAAGTCGATGCCCAAGCTCTGCAACCTACGGACGGTGAGTTGATCGCCGTCGGGCAATCGCACGTCGTTATTCGCAAGGTGATCGGCCAAGGACGCCACGAGCTCTTGGTTGTGCGGGTAACGGCGGTAGAACTCGGTGTTCTTAGACTCCACCCGGCTGAAGGTGCGCCGGTAGACCTCGGCTGCCTTGGGTGGGGTGCCGGGCACGCCGCCGCAGATGTAGCAGGCACGCAGGGCGTGCGGGGCGGCCGAGAGGTAATTCAGGGTGATCCAGCCGCCGAAGCTCTGGGCGATGGTGGACCACCGCTTGGAGTCATAAAGGGTGGCGCGCACGTGCTCGAGGTCCCGCACGATGGAGTCGGCGCGGAAATGAGCCAGGTAGTCGGCACCCGCGTTCGCGTCACCGCGGGCGGCCACGTCGGCGCCTTCCAGTGGCGTGCTGCCACCGGTTCCCCGCTGGTCCACCAGCACTACCCGATAGGTCGCCAGCGCCTCACCGAGCCAGCCGCCGGATCCGCTCATCGGGCGGGGGTTGGCTCCGCCGGGACCGCCTTGGAGGTAGGTGAGCAGAGGCAGGTCGGCATCGCGTTTGTCCGGGTCCACCAGTTCGCGCACGAACAACTCGATGCTCTCGCCCTGCGGGTCGTTCCAGTCCAGTGGTGCCGCCAGCGTTCGTTCGGTCACCCACAAACCTGGCATGCCGTAGGACCTGGTCTCGCTGCTTCGCTTCACGCTCATCCCTCACCCGGTTTCAGAACTGATATGTACCATTGCACAAGTGGCGCGCAATAGTCCACCGGCC
>JBMDWZ010000053.1:0-22259 GCA_048594865.1 Beutenbergiaceae bacterium | reverse complement strand
GCAGTGCATGCGCCAGGGATTGGTGCCCGACATCGACGTGTATGACTCCGCCACCTGGTGTTCGCCGGTGCCGCTATCGGAGGCGTCGCTGAGCACGGGTGGGCCGGTGGAGATCCCGGACTTCACGCGCGGCAATTACACCGAGTACCGCAATGGCCTGGACTCAGAGCCCGCACCGCTGCTGGCCTGACGCACTCTTTAAGCCGTGGGACGACGGCGATCCTTGGCGCCGGCCGCGAGCGCCCGCTGCAGTCCGGCTTCGGGAACGAAATCTGGCGGCAGGGCGATGTAGTACGGCGTCGCGAGGGACACAACCCGCAACCTGAAGACCAAGAATCGGCCCACTTGGCGAATAGCGCGAATGTCGGCGTAGGGAATGGTCCGGGTGAAGTTCTCCGACTGCACCCGCACCCCCGCCTCTGACCAGTGCGCGGTGAGGACACCCGAAGCACCCAGCTCATGCAGGGCATGGGACCGGGCCACACCCTTGCCCAGCACCAGCCCGAGCCCGATGCTGCCACCAACGAGGAGCAGGGTGAGCACCAACATCACGCCCATCCACCACAGCGACCAGTCGGTCGCCGCGCCGACGGCGAGCACTGCGACGATCAGGACCGGCACCAGAATGTAGCCAAAGAGTGGCCACAGGGCGGCGCGGCGCATGCTCAGCGCGCGATCCAGGGCCTCATCGGGGTGCAGCTGGCGGGAGACGGATAGGTCGTTCGTGGGGGTGCCGGGGTGCGGCGGACCGTACATGCCCAAAATCGTAGGGCAGCGGCGGGCCTCCCCACCACGGGCACCTCTGCCCGCCCGCGTTCGGCGCGCCATCAGGTTCACGAAGGCGGGGCCGCGAGCGCGCCCAGATGGTCACGATTTACGACCATTTGGGCGCGTTCGGCGCTGGGCGAACGCTCGGCGATCGGTAGCGCGGGCTAGACCCAGGCGGTCACGCCGGTCATCTTCTCCGACAGTTCCCACAGCCGGCTGGCGTCTTCGGCGCTGACCAGCCGCGAGTACAGCGCGTGCGCCGTCGGTCCGCCGCCCAGGTGCATGAACCCACTCGGCCCATACAGCTTCCCGCCCACGTCACCGGTGTCGGTGGCGGCGAGCAGTGCCGGGAGCTGCGCCGTGGCCACGGTCCCCACGAGAATCCCGCGCTTGGACATCGCCCGAATCAGCCGCACGCCCAGGGTGTCTGAGCTCCGGCCCATTTCCGGGCGGGCGGCGAGCAGGCTCGTGGGTGCGACGCCAGGGTGAGACAGGTTGCTGGTGATCCCCCACCCGTTAGCGACACTGCGCCGCTGCAGTTCCATCCCGAACAGGCCAACGGCGATCTTGGAGTGCGAATATGCGCGGCCGCCGTTGTAGTTCTTCTCGGAGTTCGGGTCATCCCACAGGATCGCGCCCTGGTTGGCCGAGATGCTGATCTGCGACGTCACCCGCGCATTGCCCTCCTTCAGCAGCGGCAGCAGGTGCCCCACCAGGGCGAAGTGGCCCAGGTGGTTCGTGCCGAACTGTAGCTCCAACCCATCGGCGGTCTCCTGCCGGTTCGGGGGCGTCATCACTCCGGCGTTGTTGATGAGCATGTGGACCGGGCGGCCCTCTTGGACCATCCCCTCCGCGAACGAACGCACCGACTCCAAGGACGATAGATCCATCGCCCGGGTCGAGACCGTGGCCTTGGGGTGCTGCTTGCGAATGTCTGCGAGCGCCGCTTCACCCTTCTTGGGGTTGCGGACCGGAAGGACGACTTCGGCGCCCGCCCCGGCCAGTTGGGTGGCGATTCCCAGGCCGACGCCGGAGCTTGCGCCGGTCACGACGGCGAGGGTTCCGGTGAGGTCGGGCAACGAAAGTGTGGGTTGCGTGCGTGCCATGAGTGTTTCCCCTTGACGTGGTTGGTGTGGCGATCGATTGGTTCAAGCATCCGCCCATTCCTCGCCGCTATCCAGGGATTGTGAATCCGTGGATAAAAACTCCGGCCCAGAGTAGAAAGGATGCACCACAGAGCTAAGGGGAATCCCAATGATTGACCGTGCCGGGTTAGCCGCGTTCCTACGCAGCCGCCGCGAGGCGCTGCAGCCCGAAGACGTCGGCTACCCCCGAGGCGCTCGCCGCCGCACCAGCGGCCTGCGCCGCGAAGAGGTCGCCACCTTGTGCCACATGTCCACCGACTACTACTCCCGGCTCGAACGCGAACGCGGACCGCAGCCCTCCACCCAAATGATCGCCGGGATGGCCCAGGGTCTGCACCTGACGATCGACGAACGCGATCACCTCTTCCGCCTCGCCGGGCACAGCCCGCCACCGCGCGGGTCGGTCAGCGACCACATCAGCCCGGGGCTCCTGCGCATCTTGGACCGGATGGCCGACACCCCCGCAGAGATCGTCACCGAACTCGGCGAAACCCTGCGCCAAACCCCACTCGGGGTCGCGCTCACCGGCGACACCACCAGCTTCACCGGCCCCGATCGCAGCATCGGCTACCGCTGGTTCACCAACCCCGCCACCCGCGCCATGTATGACCCCAAGGATCACGACTACCTCTCTCGACTGTTCGCCTCCGGGCTGCGCTCGGTCGCGACCATGCGCGGACCGGGCTCGCGCGCCGCCAAGTACGCCGACATGCTCCTGAACAGCAGCGATGAGTTCCGCGACCTGTGGAACGAATACCAGGTGGGACTGCGGCCCAATGAGATCAAACGCTTCCTGCACCCCACGGTGGGCGCGATGGATCTGCACTGCCAGTCGATGGTCGACCCCGACCAGAACCACCGACTGCTGGTCTACACCGCAACCCCGGGAACCGAGAGTTACGAGCGGTTGGCGCTCCTCGCCGTCGTCGGCGACCAGGTGTCCGCAGTCTGAACCGTCACAGCAGGATCTGCCCGAGCAGCCCGGCGGCGATCACGGTGGCCCACACCGGCACCCGCCACATCGTCTGGGCCACGAATACCGCAGCGGCGAGGGCCAAGGTGGCCGGCCCGCTCACGCCTTGGGTGAAGACCGGGTCATACAGTGCCGCGGCAAGGAGGCCGACGACGGCGGCGTTGACTCCCATGAGCCCTCGCCGGGCCCGCGGTGCTGTGCGCACCTGGTCCCAGAACGGAAGCACGCCGATAATCAGCAACGCGGCGGGCAGGAAGATCGCGACCAGCACGATGCTGGCGCCGAGGATGCCGGTGGGGCCGGCAGTGGTGCTGGCGCCGAGGAACGCGGCGAAAGTGAACAACGGGCCGGGCACAATTTGCGCGGCGCCGTATCCGGCGAGGAATTCGTCGTGCCCGACCAGGCCGCTGGGCACCATCTCCGCCTCCAGCAACGGCAGCACTACGTGCCCTCCGCCGAATACCAGTGAGCCGGTGCGATAAAAGATGTCGGCCAGCCTCAAGGTCTCATTCCCGGTCAGCGCCACCAGCACTGGCAGGGCCACGAGCAGCGCCGCGAAGGCGATCAACGCGACCGCACCCACGCGCCGCGAGAGACCGAACCGGACCGGTGGGCCGCCGTCGTCGGGCACCGTTTGATCGCGGAGCCATAGCCAGCCAATGATCCCGCCGATGACGATGACGCCCACCTGGATCCCCGCCCCCGGCACCAGCAGCACCGCGATCAGTGCGGCGGTGGCGATGCTGGCGCGTTTGGCGTCTGGGGTGAGGGTTTTGGCCATCGACATCACCGCTTGGGCCACGATTCCCACCGCAGCCGCTTTGACTCCGATCAGCCAGCCGGCGCCCTCGAGGTCGCCGAGCGCGCCCATGCCCAGGGCGAACACCGTGAGCACGATCGCCGAGGGCAGGGTGAACGCCAGCCAGGCTGCGAGCAGGCCGCGCATGCCCGCGCGCTGCAGTCCGATCGCCATCCCCACCTGGCTGGAGGCCGGGCCGGGCAGGAACTGGCACAGCGCCACGAGGTCGGCGTAGGCGGAGTCGGTGAGCCAGCGGCGGCGCTGCACAAAGGCATCGCGGAAGTAGGCCAAGTGCGCGATCGGGCCGCCGAAGGAGGTCAGGCCCAGGCGGGCGAAGACCCAGAACACTTCCCTGGCGGTGCCGGGGTGAGTCGGTGCTGTCGATTGGTTGGAGCCCACGGGGGTTCATCTTGACGGCTCGGTGATAGTTCAGTCAACATTGAACTAATGAACTCTTATTCGGCGCAGCAGCGGGCGGCGCGGTTCGCCGCGCTCGGCGATGCCACACGGGTGCAGATCGTGGACCTGCTCGCCGATTGGGATCGCACCCCGGCGCAGGTGCGGGAACGACTTGGGGTATCGCCGAGCCTGCTCGCCCACCACCTGGCGGTGCTGGAGCGCCACGACCTCATCGTGCGGCGGCGAAGCGAGGGTGATGGGCGCCGGCACTACCTGCACCTTCAGCGTGAGGCGCTGCCGTGGGTGAGCGCCCAGGACTCCGCGCTGCAGACCCCGGTCAGCGTGCGACGGGTGCTGTTCATCTGCTCGGGGAACACCGCGCGCTCGCCGTTGGCCGCGGCGATCTGGGCTCGGCACAGTGAGGTTCCGGTGCTCTCGGCCGGGACTCAACCCGGTCCGGCGGTGTCACCCAAGGCGGTGGCCGTGGCTGCACAGGCTGGACTGAACATCGCCGGTCACGTGCCGCGTGACGTGGCCTCGGTGCGCGCTCCCGGGGACATGGTGTTGACGTTGTGCGACCGCGCCAATGAGCGCCTTGCGCGGACCGGTGAGGTGGTGTCCGGTTCGGCAGCCTCGCCGCCGTCGATGCACTGGTCGCTGCCGAATCCGGCGAGCGAGGGGACTATGGCCGCCTACCGCCGTACTGCCGGGGAGTTGGAGTCGCGCGTTGCGGCGTTCGCCTCCCGGGTTCGCGCGGTCTGACGGGTCGCGAGCTGAGCGTTCGCACGCCGTGTACCGAATCTGTTGCCCGGCAGGGCATTTCGGGTGCCGATCCGCACGCCGTGTACCGAATTTGTAGTTGCGGCCGGTCGGGCGACCCGTACCCGGCGACCTCCACCCGGCGACCCACCCGCCCGGTCCACCCACTCGCCCGGTCCCCCGGTGGCGCACCCCGGCCGCTTAAGGGGGGATCAACAGTCCCTGTATCGCGATCTCGCCCCGCCATAGCCTCGATTCACAGGGGCCGGGGCAGCGGATCATCGGCCCATTCGCCGCATCACCAACACCCGATCTGCGGCACGGGGCAAGGGAGAACCATGACCGACCTGAGCGGCAAAGTCGCGCTCATCACTGGATCGGCCCGCGGCGTGGGTAAGGCCATCGCACTGCGTTATGCGTCATTGGGCGCGAACGTCGTCATCAACTACTCGCGCGATGAGCAGGGCGCGAACGCCACGGTGGAGGAGATCCAGGCGCTCGGGGTCCAGGCCGTCGCGATTGGGGCCGATATGTCCCAGGTCAGCGAGATCGACCGGCTCTTCGCTCAGGCATACGAACAGTTCGGCACGGTGGACATCGTGGTGGCCAATGCCGGTCTTGAGATTGTGGATCAGCCGGTGCTGCAGGCCACCGAGGAAGAGTTCGACAAGCTCTATGGCATCAACGCCAAGGGCACGTTCTTCACCTTGCAACGGGCCGCGCAGCAGGTGGCCGACGGCGGGCGGATCATCCTCATCGGCTCCAGCACCACGGTGAACCCCTTCCCCGGAGTGGGCCTCTACGGGTCCTCGAAAATGTCGGCGCGCTACCTCGTGCGAGTGCTGGCCATGGAGGTCGGACACCGCGACGTCACCGTCAACACCATCCTGCCCACCGTCATCGAGGGCGCCGGCGTCTTCACCGACATCGCCGATGATGATCCGTTCAAAATTCAGAACCAAATGCGCCCGATCGGTGGTCGAATGGGGCGACCCGACGACGTCGCCGATGCAGCCGAGTACTTCGCCAGCGACTTGGCGGCGTGGGTCAGTGGGCAGGACCTGCTCGTTTCAGGGGGCGCGGCACAGTAGTCGCGGCGGGGCGAGGGGAATTCAACTAATGACGCAGCACCACAGACTTTTAGGAGATCAGATGACCAACGACCTGGGGCCTTGGCCCACCGAACGCGGCCTGCGCAGCGGCCTGCTGCTGCAATTCGGCGACACCAGGGCCGACCTCATGCACAAGGCCCTGATTACGGGCGATCCGCTGGCCGACGCCGTCGTGGTCGCGATCCACGAAGACGGCCGGCACGTGCGTGCCCAACTGCAGGACGGGCTGGCGAACGGATTGTCCAGTCTCACCGACCCCCATCCGGCGATCCAGGACCTGCTGACACACACCGAGGCCCTCCCGTCCTATGCGACCGATGAGGTGCTGGACACCGGATCTCTGCCGTTCTTCACCATGCCGGCGGCGACCCACATGATCTCCCTCAGCGCCGGTGCGCTGATTCGGGTGTACGAATCCCCCTCGATCGCCGAGGTGCTCACCACCACCGGGCGGCTCATCGACGGTGCCGAGCGGCGCCTGCGCGAAACGGGCACATGGGTGAACACCGCGATGCTGCCCGGATCGCTGCGGGTGGGCCAACCGGGATACGTGTCCACAGTGCAGGTGCGGATGCTGCACGCACACATGCGCCGGGTCGCCTACAACCGTGGGTTCGATGACGCGGCCTATGGGGTGCCGATCAACCAGGTGGACCTGGCGCGCACGTGGATCGACTTCACCGTCACCTCCTATGAGGCCGAGGCGCTCATGGGCTTTGGCCTCACCACCCGCGAGACCGCCGACCTGTACCGGTACTGGTGGGTGGTGGCGCACCTGCTGGGCATCGACCCGGCGCTGGTTGAGGGGATCCAGACCAACGACCAAGCCAAGCGTGCCGATGAGTTGTTCCAGTCCGTCACCGGACCGCTGATCCCCCAGGCCTCACAGTTGGCGCACGCCACCCTGGACTCGATTTCCGAGTTGTTGAACGAGGCGCTCAACGTGCCCGAACGGCTCGGCGTTGCCGGCCTGCACAGCCTGGCGCGGCGGTTCCACCCGCCGGGCATCTCCGAGGAGTTGGGCTTGCAGGACAGCCCGGTGGCCAAGCGTGCGCTGAGCACGGCGATCAACCGGGTGATCGCCTACCGGCGCAAGCTGCGCAAGGACCCCGAGAAGTGGGCCGCGGCGCAGCAGAAGGAGATCGCCCAGACCCGGACCGTGGTCGCGGAGATGACCGACCCGCTCTACGGAGTGCACGAGGCGTCCTAACGGCGTTTAGCCGGCGGCGGGCCCGGCCGGCGGCGGATTCGTGCACGCGGTGTACCGAATCTGCTGCCCGCCGGGCCACAACGCAGCCCAAACCGCACGCCGTGTACCGAATCTGTCGTTGCGGCCGGACTCGCTGGCGGCAAAAGACACGCCGCTCAGGACAGTTCTGTTCCAATGAACCTCGCCGAGGGCCGAATGATCTTGGAGTCCACCGCTTGCTCCAGGATGTGGGCGGACCATCCCACCACCCGGCCGACGGCGAACGTCGCGGTGAACATGTCGCGGGGCAGCCCGCAGCGTTCCATCAGCACCGAGGCGTAGAACTCCACGTTCGCGTGCAGTCGACGGCCGGGCTTAAGTTCGGCCAGCACCCGTTCAGCGGTTTCCTCAAACGCGAGCGCCGAGGACACCCGCGGGCCACCGAGTTCGCTGACGATCTGCTTTAACATCCGTGATCGCGGGTCCACTGTGCGGTACACCGGGTGGCCAAAGCCCATAATTCTGCGGCCTTCGGAAATCTCGGTGCGCAACCACCGCTCCGGGTTGGCGCCGGTGCGCTGAATCTCATCCAGGGTGTCGAGCGCCCGAGCGGGCGCACCGCCGTGCAACGGGCCGGTGAGGGATCCGAGCGCACCCGCCAGTGCCGAGGCAGCATCGGCCCCGGTGGACGCAATGACCCGGGCGGTGAACGTCGAAGCGTTGAAACCATGCTCCATCGCCGCCACCAAGTAGGCCGACAGCGCCCGTTCGATGGCCGCATCGTGTGCCGCTCCGGTGACCTGTTCCAAGTAACCTGCCACCAGCCCAGCGCCGGGCTCCGGGTCACGCAGCGCACCTCCTTTGCGCACCTGCTCAAAGGCGGCCAGCAGTCGGGGAGTGAGCGCCGCGAGAACGATCGCATCGGAGGTGCGCTGCTCGGGACTGCCGTCATACACCGGACCCAATCCCAACTCCCTAGACACCAGCGGCAGTGCCGCCTTGAGCCCGGTGATGGGGTCGAGGGCAACAGTCGTCGACGATGCAACGGCCCGGACCACGTTGCGTACCAACCGATCGTGCTCGGCGCCGAGCACATCGGTGAGCGCTGCCGGGCGTGGTTCATCGGGCAACGAGCCAAGGACCAGCAGATGCCAGGCTTGCTCAAAGGTGGCGCTGCGCGCCAAGTCCACTGCCGAGTACTCGCGGTATTGGTAGAAGCCCTCGTTGCCTTTAACCTGCCCGATCGTGGTGGTCGCCACGGCCACATTCGTCAGGCCTCGGGGGACGTCGATGAGGGTGTCATTCAGCCGGTCGGTGCTCATGATGGACTCCTTGGTGCTCGCTGCGCCCCGCCGAGTGGGATGTGGTCAGGGCAGCCGGTCGGTTAGATTGCACGATGCAAACTGGATGCCCTGCGGGTCAACGTTGATTGGATCAATGTGTGATGGCTGAGAACAACCGACTGAGCTCCCAAGAGGCTGCGGCGCGCTTGGGAGTGAGGGTCGAGAGCCTGTACGCCTACGTGTCGCGGGGCCTGCTGACGCGCACCCGTACCCGCGAAGGGTCCTGGTTTGACCCTTTGGACGTTGAAGCCCTCGCCGTCAAGCGCCTCGCCAGGCGCAGCCCAGGCACGGGCACACGCGGCTCGGTGGCCGGGAAACCGCTGATGATCCTGGAGACCGACGTGGCTCTGGTCGAGGACGGCGAGTTGTACCTGCGTGGCAAGCGCGCCCGCGATCTCGCTACAGATCAGAGCATCGAACAGGTCGCATCGTGGGTGTGGGGTGACCAAACGCCACCCGATGCCCCCCTCACACCGCCCACCGACCACGACCTTCGCCAGACCCGCAGGCTGCTAGAGGCACTACCCGCCCAGGCAACTCGAGTCGACCAACTCACGGTGATCGCCGTCGGCCTCGGATCCACCGACCCGCTGCGTGATCAGCCCACTTCCGATGCTCTGCGGCTCGCTGGCGCGCGATTTTTGCTAGGAGTCCCGGCGCTCCTGGAGCCAGCCGAGACGCACGGCGCGAACTCGGTGGCGCAGCGCCTGTGGCGGGCGCTGTCACCCCATCCGCTGGAGCCTCGGCACGCCGAAATCCTCAACGCTGCTCTGGTGTTGGTGCTGGACCACGACCTCGCGCTCTCCACCCTCGCCGGTCGGGTAGCGGCATCCGGTCGCGCCTCGGGGTACGCGGTGATCACCGCTGCGCTGGGTGCGTTCGCCTCGCCGCTACACGGTAACGCCAGCACTGCCTCGACCCGTCTGTTGAGGTCCGTGGCGCAAGGCCGAAGCGCTGAGGAAGCGATCGGGCTGACGGTCCGATCGACCGGTGGCGCTGTGCCCGGCTTTGGGCACTTCCTGTATCCGGTGGGCGACTCGCGCGCCGAGGCGCTCCTAGAACTGGTCGCTGAGCTACCAGAGGGTGGCACGGCCACGCGCGCCGTGCACGCGCTCGCCGAGGTGATGTCGGCGCGGACCGAGTTGCGGCCGAATGTCGATATGGCGCTGGCGGCGTTGGTGCTGGGGTCCGGAATGGCTGACGGCGATGGTCCGTTGATCTTCGGGCTTGGCCGCTCAGTGGGGTGGATAGCGCATGCGATCGCCGAGCATGATCAGCGGCCGCTGCGGCTGCGGCCGCAGGGGCGTTACACCGGGCCGTAGCTGACCGATGGGATGGGGCCCGGAAGGAACCAACGAAAAACCCTAGGCCGCACCGAAGCCTCCCGGATACCCTCTGAGTGGATCCCGCGAGGCGTGACGCCCCTCAAGCCCCAAGGCAGCGGGATCCCGCGCGGATCGGCGTACCGACGAGAGGCCGGCAGCTAAGTCGGCGAAGGTGTGGTGGCACCGCGATTTAGCCCCCGCCCACACCTCCAGGGCCCACGCCACCTGGAGGAAAAGTGAGACCACCCAACCCACCGCGCACCCTGACCACCGAGCTCGCCGCCCAGCAGCCCGGTACCACCGTCACTCTGCGCGGACACGTCCATCGCCGTCGAACCCTGTCTTCGGTCACCTTCCTGATCGTCCGCGACCGCACCGGGCTGGCCCAAGTCGTTATCAAGGACGACGACGGCGAGGTCCCGTTCGCGCCCGAAGAGACCCCGGTGCAGGTCACCGGGATCGCCACCCCCAACCCGCAGGCCCCCGGGGGCGTGGAGGTCACCAGCCCGCGGGTGCAGTTGCTTGCCGCGCCGGCGCAAACACCGCCGGTGGACCTGTGGCGCCCCACCCTCAACGCCTCGCTTCCCGTACTCCTGGACAACGCCGCAGTGACCTGGCGCCACCGGTCGATGCAGGCCCGGTGGCGGATCGCCTCGGCCTCGATGCAGGGGTTTCGAGACCACTTGCAGGGCGAGGGTTTCACCGAAGTGCGCTCGCCCAAGATGGTGGGCACCGCGACCGAGTCCGGGGCGAACGTGTTCGGCGTGGACTACTTCGGGCGCCAGGCGTACCTGGCTCAAAGCCCGCAGTTCTATAAGCAACAGTTGGTCGGCGTTTTCGAGCGGGTCTTTGAGGTGGGCCCGGTGTTCCGGGCCGAACCCCATGACACCGTGCGCCACCTGGCCGAATACACCTCCCTGGACACCGAGCTCGGGTTCATCACCGACCACCGCGAGGTGCTTGAGGTACTCCTCGCGACGCTGCGCCGCATGATCGCCACCATCGAAGACCAGGCGGGTGACGCCGTCGAGCTCCTTGAGGTGGACCTTCCGCGCCTGGGCGAGCATGTGCCGGTTCTGCACTTCGCTCGAGCGCTGGAGTTGGTCGGCGCCGACCCCGATGAACCGGATCTCGCTCCCGAGCATGAGCGAGCACTGGGTCAGTGGGCGTTGGCCGAGCACGGCAGCGACTTTGTGGCAGTGGAGGGTTACCCGCTGCGGAAGCGGCCGTTCTACACCCACCCGTGGACCGGGGCGCCGGTGCCCGGTGGGCCGTGGAGCAACAGCTTTGACTTGTTGTTCCGCGGGGTCGAGCTGGTCACCGGTGGCCAGCGGCTGCACGAGTCTGCCGAGTATGAGGCGGCATTGCTGGCGCGCGGGGATGACCCCGCCGCCTACCGGGACTACCTCGCGGCCTTCGCGCACGGGATGCCCCCGCACGGCGGCTTCGCCATTGGGTTGGAGCGTTGGGTTTCGCGGCTCGTGGGGGCGGCCAATGTCCGCGAAGTGACGCTGTTCCCCCGGGACTTGCACCGGCTGAGCCCCTAGCCGCCGCGCCTCGGTGGCGCGAGCCAACGCGCCACCTCTCGCTCGGGCCGCCCTGGTCCAGTAGGGTCAATCACCGGCACAACCGCCGCGATCGCCCACGTCCGGGGGAGCATGGAGAGGAACTGATGAGCCAAAAGGTTTACACCGCAGTTGGCATCGGATTGGGCCTGCTTCTCGCCATCGTTGCCCTGGTGTCATTCATGGGCCGCGATGACGGGGGCTATTGGTGGCTGCCGATCGCCATCGGCGGGATCATCCTGGGTGGTTGGTGGACGATCGCGTCCATGTTCGTCACCCGAGAACGCCGCTAACTGAAGTTCAGTACCGGCCTGCGCGAATGCTCCCGATGAGCCCCGCGCAGGAGTACAGTCACGATTCGTGAAGAGCGCCGGTCGCGCCCAAGCGGGCGTCCGCGGGGCCGCGGTACTGGCCGCACTGGGGGTTGTGTTCGGGGACATCGGCACCAGCCCGTTGTACGCGCTCAAGGCGGTATTCGCGCTCGACGGCGGCCTGGTCGAACCCACCCAAGCGAACATCTTCGGCGTGGTGTCGATGGTGTTCTGGGCGATCACGCTGATCGTGTCGGTCAAGTACGTGGGATTCATCCTGCATGCCGACGACGACGGCGAAGGCGGGGTGATGGCCCTGGCTCACCTTGCGCAGCGCTCGCTTAAGCATCGGGGCCGGGCGTTTACCGCGGCGGGAATGTTGGGCGTAATCGGCGCGGCATTGTTCTTTGGGGACAGTCTCATCACCCCTGCGATCTCGGTGCTCTCGGCGATCGAGGGACTGGACGTCATCGCACCCGGGGCGAGCGCCGTCGTCGTCCCCCTCGCCGCCGTATTGGTGTTGGGACTCTTCGCCGTGCAGCGCTATGGCACGCACCGGGTGGGCCGGTCCTTCGGGCCGATCATGGTGCTGTGGTTCGCCGTCTTGGCGGTGCTGGGGTTGGCGCAGATAGTCCAACAACCGGGCGTGCTGGCGGCGCTGTCCCCGCACTATGCGCTGGGTTTCGCTATTGGGCACCCGGGGATCACGTTCGTGGCAATGGCGGCGATCGTGCTGGTGGTCACCGGGGCCGAGGCGTTATATGCGGACATGGGGCACTTTGGGCGCATCCCGATCGTGTGGGCCTGGTTCGCGGTGGTGTTCCCGTGCCTGACCTTGAACTATCTGGGCCAGGCGGCGCTGATCATCAGCGACCCCGCTGCGATCAGCGCGCCGTTCTTCACCTTGGCTCCCTCATGGGCGCAGATTCCGTTGGTGATCCTGGCGGCGATGGCCACGATCATCGCGAGCCAGGCGGTGATGTCCGGGGCCTTCTCGGTGGCACGGCAGGCGGAACGGTTGGGGTACTTGCCGCGGTTGACCGTGCGCCAAACCAGCGAGGAATCGGGCGGTCAGATCTACATCTCTAGCGTCAACTGGGCCCTGGCCGCCGGGGTGCTGGTGCTGCTGGTGACCTTCGGCAGCTCGGACCGCCTCGCGGTGGCCTACGGGTTGGCGGTGACCGCACTGCTGGCGCTGACCACGGTGCTGTTCAGCATCTACGCGGTGCACGCCCTGGGCTGGCGGTGGTGGCAGGTGGCACCGTTCGCGGCAGTATTCGGAACCATCGAGGTGGCGTTCTTCGCGGCCAACATCGCCAAGGTTCTGCACGGCGGGTGGTTGACGCTGCTGGTGGCCGCACTGCTGGCGATGCTGATGAGCACCTGGTGGCGCGGCCGGGAGCTCGTCACCGCGCGCCGCGAGAAAATCGAGGGCTCATTGCAGGAGTTCCTAGAGCACATTGTGGGCAACCCCAAGATCCAGCGAGTGCCGGGCACCGCAGTGTTCCTGCACCCCAACAAACGCACCACGCCTTTGGCGCTGCGGGAGAACGTGCACTTCAACCGGGTGATGCACGATGAGGTGCTGATCGTCAGCGTCGAAGTTCTCAACGTGCCACACGTCGATGCACACTCCCGGGCGGTCATCGATGACCTGGGAGATCCCTTTGACCACGTCACCCACGTGGCGCTGCGGTTTGGCTTCTCCGACCATCCCGATGTGCCGGCCGGGCTTGCCGTGGCGCGGGACTTTGAAGGGCTGGACATCGACGTCGGCAAGGTCACCTACTTCATCTCCCGGATCAACCTCAGCCGCAGCGACCGGCCGGGGATGAGCGCGGCCCGCAAGAAACTGTTCGGCTGGATGGCACGCAACGCCGCCGACCCCACCAGTTACTACTCACTGCCGGTGCACCGGACGGTGGTGCTCGGCGCGCAGGTGAACTACTGAACTATTGAGGTCTAGGCCGCCGCACAGCCCAGTCATGTGTTCGAGATCGCGTGCTTAGTGCCAGGGGTCCAGGCATGGGACACCGAGTGGCTCGAAGTGCTTCACATTGCGAGTCACCACGGTCATTTGGGCAGTCTGCGCGATCGCCGCAATCAGTGCATCGTCGAGCGGCGCGTGCTCGGGTGTGCGAACGGACGCAAGGACACGCGCAGCTGGAAGGTCGAATGGCAGGATGCGTCCAGCAAACGCTGGCAAGACCCTGCGCTCAAACCATCGTCGCAATACGGCGCCTTGGTCTGGGTCCACGCGCTCCTTCGCAACCACTCCGCGTTCCAATTCAGCGACCGTCAATGAGGTGAGGTACTGGTCCGTCACCGGAACCGACTCGGCCCACCGTTCAACGCTCGGATTCCGGCCCCGCACGCGCAGGGCGGAAACAACATTCGCGTCCAGCAGGTACTTCACAGTTCAGGGCTTCGCGTACCGAGGTGCAACCGTCGCGGGTCGAACTCGATCTGCGCCCCGTCGTCGTCACTCAACAGTTCAACGATGCTGGCGGCGTCGTGATCTAGGGCGCCCGCGAGGATCGAACGAGCTTCTGCTTCAGCCGATCGCGAGTGCGCCTGCGCCCTGGCTCGCAGTGCTGCCTTGGTACCGGGTGGCAGGTTTCGGATCAGGATCTGTTCCACGTCATCCTCCATCGATATCACTCAAATGATATCTCCCGTCCGAGGCTCCGTCTAGATCACCCGCGGGGCCTGGCAACGACGGTCAGCTCGCTGCGGTTGTGCTGCAGTTGCCGTACGAAGACTGGGTCGTACTCCGCCCGGAGCACACCGATCGCGTCATCGCTCTGGTAGATCGGATCACCGCGCCCCAGTTTCAATGTCATGATCGCCAACCCCTGTGGCTTGAGCACCTTGGCGGCATCGACCATGGTGCGCGCGGTGCGATCGGGATCCATGCGCATGTCGTTGACGATGAGGTCGACGGGCTCGTCGAATCGGCGCAGGAAGTCACCGGCGGTGGTGCGGTGGTGCCGCACCCCAGCATCCGAGGCCAACCGTTCATCGAGGTCGGCGGGGTCCACGGCGTGCACGCTCGCCACCCCGCGGGTGCGCAGGATGCGGGTCCAGCCGCCGGGACTGGCGCCCAGGTCAATCGCGACACCGCTGGTCGGGGCGTCGATGAGGCTGAAGAGTTCTTCAAGTTTGAACTCGGCGCGGGAGATCTGCTCGCGGCGGTTGGCGAGCCGGATGCGCCCACCGGCCCAATCGATGAGGCCGTCACTGGAGGGCCCGAGTCCCGCCGTCGTCCATCGACTTCCCAGGCACACGCTGACAGTACGGTCTGTACCGGAGGTCACCACCTCCACCCCGGCGTCCTTCAGTGCGGCCAGCAGCGGGCGGCGCACCGTGCCCGGGGCGCGCGCGCCAGTGCCGGAATCCCACACGTGCAGGGACACCTGGTCACCGGCGCTGAGCTCATCGGCGACTGCCTCCAAGGACCAGCGCGCGACCGCCTCGTCGTCGTCGAACTCCCTGGATTTGGCCAGTTCGTCGACGGCGGCCAGGTGTCGGATGAACCGTAGATGCCCGTCCTGCGAGGCCTGCGCCAACTCCGCTTGGGGCAACTCGACCAGCCCGGCGTCGGGCCCTACCCGGGTGACGTCATCGACATCAAAGGCGCGCCGAAGCTCGGTGACGGCGGTGTTGTAGTAGTCCGGGGCAGCCGAGAAGACGGTGGCAGGCATGGGTGCCATTGTGGCAGCACGGTGTGGTCAAACGACTAGCGCGAAGCGCGGGCGCTCAGATACCGGTGACCCACTCGGCGTAGAACAACGCCAGCCCGATCGCCACCCCGCTGCCGGCGATGATGGTAAACCGGGCCACGATCTTGACCTCGGCCCAGCCGGCGAGTTCGAAGTGATGGTGCAGCGGTGCCATCCGGAACACGCGTTTACCGGTGAGCTTGAAACAGGCCACCTGAATGATCACCGACATCGTGATGATGACGAACAGCGCGCCCAAGATCGGTAGCAGCAACTGGGTGCGGGTGAGAATGGCCAGGCCGGCGAGTGCTGCACCCAAGGACAGCGACCCGGTGTCGCCCATGATGATCTGCGCCGGTGAGGCGTTCCACCACAGGAAGCCGAAGCAGGCACCGGCGATCGCGCAAGACAGGATCGCCAGGTCCAGGCTGTCGCGCACCTCGTAACAGGAGGCGCTGGGGGCGATGTCGCAGTTCTGGCTGAACTGCCACAGGCTGATAACCGTGTAGGCGCCGAAGACCAGGACGCACACGCCGGTGGCCAACCCGTCTAGACCATCGGTGATGTTCACACCATTGGAGGCACCGGTGATGAGCAAGTTGGCCCACAGGACGAACAGCAGGACGCCGATCACGGGGCCAGCGAATGCCAGATCAAGGCTGGTATCGCGCACGAAGGAGATCGCCGTGGAGGCCGGCGAACGGCCTTGATCATCGGTGAGCAGCAGTGCCAGCAGGGCGAAAACCACGGTGATGAGCGTCTGGGCGATGATCTTTTGAATCGACGTCAGGCCCAGGCTGCGCTCTTTGGAGATCTTGGTGAAGTCGTCCAGGAATCCGACCAGGCCAAGGGCGATGAGCAGGAAGAGCACCAACAGCGCACTGAGCGAAAGCGGGGTTGGTGAGACGTCAAAGAGACCGATGGTGTCCAAACCCATGAGCACCGGGCGGGAGAGGAGATACCCCACCACCACCGCGCCGATGATGACCGCGCCACCCATCGTGGGCTTCCCGCGCTTGTGGTGGTGCTGCGTGAGGTCATCGTGGATGAACTGCCCGTAGGACTTCTTCACCAGGAACTTGGTGAACATCGGGGTCACCACCAGCGCCACGATCATCGCGATCGCGCCAGCTAGTAGAACGTTAACCATCGTTGCCCCTCCCGAAACTCTGCACGCGAGCGTTTACTCCGCGCTCATCACAGTCTGCAGGACCCGCCCGGTGCCGACGGCGCGTTGATCGCCGGTCAAAGTGAGGCTCGCCGGTTCGGTGGTGTTCGTGCTGGACAGGCCAGCCATCAGGTGCACCTCGCCGGGCTCGACCACGCGCGTGCCGCGGGCGCCGGTGAAGGAGAGCCGGTCGGTGTGGATGGTGGCGCGCACGGTGGCTTGTTGCCCAGGCTCGAGGTGCACGCGGGTGAACCCGATGAGTTCGCGCACCGGCCTGGTGACGCTGGCCACCAGGTCACGGGCGTACAGCTGCACCGCCACCGACCCGGCTCGCTCGCCGGTGTTGGAGACCTGCACGCTCGCGCTGGCTTGGCCGTCGGTCGGGACCTGCGTCTGGTCCAGGACCAGGTCACCCAGTTCGAAGCTTGTGTAGGAAAGGCCGTGCCCAAAGGCGAAGGCCGGGTCCACCTTGACGATGCTCATCCCCGATGATTGACGCAATTCGGGACCCAAGTACGTGTGGGGGGCTCCGCCGTCGTCCGATGGAACCTGCACCGGGAGGTGACCGCTGGGGTTGATGCGCCCGGACAGCACCCCGGCTACCGCGCTGCCGCCTTCGACGCCGGGCATGAAGGTTTGAATGATCGCCGCGGCGCGGCCGGTGAACGCGCCCAGTGCGTAGGGGCGCCCGGAGGCCACGATGAGGACCACGGGTGTGCCAGATTCCAGCAGCTCCTCGACCAGCTGCGCCTGCGCGCCCGGCAGTGTCAGCGACGCGGCATCGGAGCCTTCACCGGAGGTTCCGCGGCCGAACATGCCGGCCCGATCCCCCACGACGACGACGGCGACGTCGGCTTCCGTAGCTGCCTGCACGGCGGCGGGGATGCCGGTGGTGTCGTGGTCGGCCAATGGCACGCCGGCGGCGAAGTCCACCTGGGCGCCGGGGAATTCGGCCCGGATTTGGTCGTAGATGGAGTCCACGGGCAGGCCGAGTCCGAGTTCGGGGAAGCGCGGCAGCACGTGGTTGGGGTAGGAGTAGCAGCCGAGCAGCACCCGGGCGTCATCGGCGCACGGGCCAACGACGGCGATCCTTGTGGACTGTTGTAGTGGCAAGACGGCGTCGTCGTTTTGGAGGAGGACGACGGCGGATTCGGCCACTTGTCGGGCCAGGTCCCGGTTGGTGGGGCTATCGAAATCTAGATCTTGCGGGGCGGTGGTCTCTTCGGGTTGGTCGGGTTCGTCTTGCGGATCCAGGAAGCCCAGTTCGATCTTTTGCCGCAGGACCCGGCGAACGGCTTCGTCGAGGACCTCGGGGTCCAGGGTTCCATTTTCGGCCGAGGCCACCAGGGTGCGGTAGGCGGCCAGGTCGGGCAGTTCCACGTCCATGCCGGCCCGCAGGGAGAGCGTGGCAGCGGAGGTGATGTCCGCGGCGACGGAGTGCTTGGTGGCCAGGAACGCCACGGACCAGTAGTCCGAGACGACGGTGCCGTCGAACCCGAACTCGCCGCGCAACACGTCGGTGAGCAGGTGGCGATCGGCGGCCACGGGCATGCCGTCGATCTCGGAGTAGGAGTTCATCACCGAGCGGGCGCCGCCGAGTCGGATGCCGTATTCGAACGGCGGCAGGTAAACGTCAGCGAGCGCCCGTGGGCCGGCCGAGACCGGGGCGTGGTTGCGGCCGCCGTCGGAGCCGGAGTAGCCAACGTAGTGCTTGAGGGTGGCGATGACGCCGGCGGATTCCAGGCCGCGCACGTACCCGGCGCCGACCATGCCCACCAGGTACGGGTCTTCACCGATGGTTTCTTCCACCCGGCCCCAGCGGTAATCGCGCACCACGTCCAACACCGGCGCTAGGCCCTGGTGGATCCCGGCGGCTCGCATGTCTTGAGCGAAGGCGTTCGCCATCTGCTCGATGAGGTCGGGATCAAAGGTGGCGCCCCAGCTCAACGGCGCGGGGAACACGGTGGCGCCGAGGGTTTCCAGGCCGGTGAGGCATTCTTCGTGGGCGACGGCGCGCAGCCCGAAGCGGCTGGCCTTGGCGACCGCCTGCTGTTCAGTCTCGAGCTTCTCGGCGCCTTCTTGGGCGGAGATGGGGCGGGTTCCGAACACTCGGGTCAACTGACCAAGGCCGTCTTCGATGAACTGATCGAAGGGACGTTTGCCCTCCACGTCACCGGGCATGATCAGTTCGTCGCTGCCGCGCGGGTCATCCCAGAAGCCGCCGAGTTGAGCCACCTTCTCTGCGGTGGTCATGTCTGCCAGGAGCGCCTCGGTTCTGGCGTCGGCAGGCTGATCCGGTTGAGCCCAAAGTGGCTGCGAGTCATGCGTCATTGAATGTTCCATCCGTGTGCGAGCGCCCGTGTGAGTAAGCGCGTACCAGCCTAGGGCACGGTGTTTGAGGTCCGACGGATAGGCGATCGGCGTCGCGGAGACAGCACGAGGGTCAAGGGCCTAGGAGCTGATCAACCCGACCACGAGCGTCACCGCCATCAAACCAAGGAACACCAGGGGCAACACCACGGCTGTTGTAGCCGCACGGTGCTGGGCCCTATGCCGCCAGCCGAGTCGCCATCCAAAGACCAGCAGCGCCAAACCCCCGACGCCAACAACCACACCAGCGATCGAGGACCAGGCGGCCGCATGCTGGAAGGCCGTGGCCCCGTTGTAGTTGAGGAAGCACAGTCCCACTGCGGCTAGGACCATCGGAAGCGACCAACTCCCAACGCCCCAGACCCTCCTGGCGTGCTGTCTGCTACTCGATGCCTGAGTGTTGCTCACCAGTCGTGTCGTCATCACAGCAATCCGGTCGCGCGTCGATTATGGGGAATCCCATGCCATTGGGGACTGTCACCGTATGCGACCTGCGCGCGCTTCGCATGCCCGTGGCACTCGCTCCTCGCCCAACCCCTAACCTGGTGGACCCTAGGCACCAGACTGAGGAGACGCCGTCGGACCGCTACCGTCACTGCACTGCTGGATCAGGACGGGTGGGCTAGGTCCCGCCAAAACCCTAGGAAGGTTTCGTGGACGCCAGCTGGCGCATCGGCGGTGCCGGTGGGCGCGAACCCGCAGCGCTGCAAGACCCGCTGCGACCCGACATTTGACGCCGCAGCGCGCGCCATCACGCCAGTGACGCCCAGTATGGCGGCTGCGTCCAGGGCCTCGGTAACGCCGCGGGTGGCCACACCTTTGCCTTGGACCTGTTCCGCAATCCGGAACCCAAGCTCGGTCAGCTCTGGCTGGTCGATATCAAGCACGTTGATACGCCCAATGACCTCATGGGACGCATCGACGAGGACGAACAGGAGGGAGATTCCTTGCGCGTTTTCCGCGACCCGGGCCGCGAGGAGCTCATCAAAGCGGGCAAAGAAGTCCTCACCGCGATCGCCAATGGTGGATGCAAAGAACGCCCGGTTGATGCGCTCGAAGCGCTCCAGTGAACCCGCGTGCTGCTGGCCTAGCAGCTGGAGTCGAACCGCGGGGCTATCCACGCCAGCATTCAACCACGACGGCGCGGTGCGACTCTTGGGCACTTGGCCCGCGCCGAGATCGCCAATGCCCTGTGCCAAGTAGCCCCGCATGTGACCATTCCGGTATGGAACTCGCTCTTCGTCTTCGCTTCGCACTGCCGATCGAGGAGATCGAAGAGGTCACCGAAGGACCGCGAAGAAGTCCCCCGAGGTGGCGTTGCGGGCCGCAGAGGACCCTGTGCTGATGATCCTCGATGGCCTCGACGTCCTTCTGCGCACTACGGTCACAGGTGAGGACGAGGGCCGCGCTCGTCCATACCTCGAAAAGATCGTCCAGGTCAGGCGCGACATGAACCCTCCGAGCGCCGCCGCGAAGGGGGCTACTGAACGACGGCCTTGAAAAAATCGGGGCCGCCGTAGATCCACTACAACCGGGCCCAGGGTCGGGCTGGAGCCCATGGACTCGCTACTGAGCCATATCCACAAACCGGGTGTAGTGCCCCTGGAAGGCCACAACGATGGTGTCGGTGGGTCCGTTACGGTGCTTGGCCACAATGATGTCGGCCTCACCAGCGCGTGGTGACTCCTTCTCATACAGATCTTCGCGGTGCAGCAGGATCACCATGTCCGCGTCCTGCTCGATCGAGCCACTTTCGCGAAGGTCGCTCATTTGCGGCTTCTTATCGGTGCGCTGCTCCGAACCACGGTTCAGCTGCGCGACTGCGATTACGGGTAATTCGAGTTCCTTAGCCAGCAATTTCAGCGCCCGGGAGAATTCCGAGACCTCTTGCTGACGGGACTCCACTCGCTTACCTGAGGACATCAGCTGCAGGTAGTCCACCACCACAAGCTTCAGATCATGGCGCTGCTTGAGTCGCCGGCACTTCGCCCGGATTTCCATCAGCGACATGTTCGGGGAGTCATCGATGAACAGCGGTGCATCGGACACCCGGCTCATCGTGCGCGCAAGCCTCGTCCAATCCTCATCGCGCATGGTGCCTTTACGCATGTGGTTCAGAGGCACCCCGGACTCGGCCGAGAGCATACGCATGGAGATTTCGTTACGGCCCATCTCCAGGGAAAAGATCACCGAGGTCATACCGTTCTTAATCGACGCAGAACGGGCGAAATCCAGGGCGATGGTCGAGTTGTGCGTCGGCACGAATGACTTCGATGCCAAATACAGGTGGTCGGCGTTGTCCACCTGAACGCACCGGACCGGCACGCTGGCGATCGGGCGCACGGACTCGATGAACCGAGACGTGCGGCGAGGCGTTGCGGTGTGGGCACGCTCCTTGTGCGCCAACTGCTTACGGACCAGAGCGAAGACCTCATGGTCCGTGGTAAATGTCAGAGTAAACGCCGTGCTGCTGGCAGCGCTGCGGCCGCCCACCTCCCGCTGGGTGAAGCCCGCGCGGTATCCCAGGCTGTGCACCAGTTCGCGAACATCGGAAGCCAGCCGCTGGCTGGTCACCGTGAACTGCACGGCGCCGCTGGGGCTCACTGTCCCGTCGGTGTCGAGCAGTCCGGCCAGCAGGTCGCGTCGCTGGGTCTCGCTCGCCCGCAAGTAAGCGGCAGGAATGTGCTTGTTCCCCAGGAGGTCGAGCTTGCGCAACTGCGCGCGGACCGTTCCGTGGTCTGCGAAGCACGCGGCACAGCGTTCCGAGCCAGAGGAAGTCCCTCCGCAATCGGGGCACGTCGCAAGCGTCTTGATTCCCGCCGTTCGCGGCACCGCTCCACCGCACTTCCGACCGCACGTGCGCACCTGGGAGGTCTGGGGGGTGAACGGTGCGCCGCACACGATGCACTCCCGATCCTGGACCACCTCAGAAGGCAGCCGGATCGAATAGTTCAGCCCAGCCCCGGCAGTAACCAGATAGCCGCGACCCTCCACCAGCATCGCGACTTCGGGGTCGGCGGAGGTGAACCGAGCCCCAGCGCTCTCACCATCCCCGAGCCACACGCCCAGCACGTAGGGGTCCACGAGCAGCTCCGCCGCCGGCAACTGCACCGCGGTGGCGTTGGCGACGCTGTGGTTCAGGCGCTGATCGGCAGTCTGGCAGCGCACCGTCTGCGCGATCTCACCGGTGGTGCGGACCTCGGCGAACGTCTGCTGGTTGCGGTGCCGGTTGTATCCAACCTTGGCGGCCTGAGCGGACTTCCGCGAGGCTCGGGTATCGGTGAGCCACTGGTGCTGCTCATCGGCGATGA
>JBMDWZ010000052.1:0-46072 GCA_048594865.1 Beutenbergiaceae bacterium | reverse complement strand
AGCTGGGAGCCTATTGCGCCCGAGCCGCCCGGCACCGCCGATTCGTTCTGTAGCGACAGTCCACTGACGTCTTGGTCACCGGGGGTGTTGGCCAGCGCCACCGCTGTACCGCCCACGATCCCGATCGCGCCTAGCGCGCCGGTGACGATCCAGGTGCTACGTCGTGCCATGGTCTTGCCCTTCTGAACGAGTGGGGGTTCGGTGGGTTTCAGTGTCGGCCTCGTAGATGAGAGGTTCCGGAGCGGAAGATGAGAGAACTCCCATCTTCGCCTCCCCGGCAGCAGTTGGCTCGCTCGCCGATGGCCCGACGACGGTGGAAGACACCGCCCGGGCGTCCCCAAAGGCGGTGGGAGACACTGCCCGCGGGTAGGAGGCTGCGGAGTCCTCGAATGCGGAGCGCGCCCACCTGCGGGCCACCGCAAGCCGGGCGCGGGCCTGCGTGGGGATCGAGTTCGCCACCAACGACAGTGCCACCGCGGCGGTGCGAACTCGCAGCACCCGCGGCGGCACTCGGTTCTCAAAGTCGCGTTGATATCGCTCGATGACGTCCGGAACGTCGCAATACACCCGTGGCGACAGATCCGGCAGCACCGACAAGTGCCCCAGCATCGTCGCCAGGTCATCGCTGCGGCGCCCGGGGCCCACGGAGTCCAGGTCGATTACCCCGCACACCTGCCCACCGGAGGTGAAGATGTTCGCCTCGTAAAAGTCACCGTGGGTCGGTACGGTCTGCTCGGCCTCGAAGCCGTCCAACTCGCGTTGCAGCACGTCGGCGAGTTCGTTGATCTCCTCGCGCTGCTGGGGCAGGGCGGCGGCCGCGGCGGCGCTGTGGAAGTCCAGCCGGTCGGTCCAGGTTTGTCGGCGCGGCATGGACAGGGCCTGCCGGGGTAGGGAGTCCAGCCAGGCCACCAGCGTGCCCGGGTCCGGTACCCCATCGGGGTCGGTACCGGCGGCGGCGATGGCGTTGGCCATCGGCGCACCGGCCACCGCAGCCAGGACGCACACCCCGGGTGCGGGAACCGACAGCACTTGCGGCACCTGCACCCCTGCCGCGGCGAGCAGTTCGTGCCGGGAAACCACGTCGGTGGACCGGGCGGCAGGCATCACCTTGATGAACACCGTGGTGGTGCAGTCCGTTGCCCGCAGCACGGCCCGGCGGGTGGGCCGGTAGGTGATGAACTCCAGGCGCAGGTTCGGCCCGGTGTCGATTCCGGCATCGGCCAACCATCCGCGCACCACACTCGGGCTGCACGCCTGCCGCAACCCGGTGAGCACCGGATCGAAGGGGCGGCGCCACATCCGCACCTGCCGGTCGCCGTCGTTCAGCACAGCAACACCCTCGCCGCTGGTGGCCGCCGGCGAGGTGGAGGCCACCACGTAGTCCTTGACCGTGCCGCGGGCCGAATCGAAGGTGATGTTGTACGCCACGCTCACCCCGGCGCCGGGCCGGTGATGGATCTTGTCTACCGAGACCTTCAGCCGGTGGTCTCGCTGCGGGTCAAACTCCCCCGCGGAGGTCAAGGCCGCCGCTACCAGGCCGGTGCGCTGGGGTCCGCGCAACATCTCTAGGTCGGCCCTCTCGGAGGCCGAGTCGAGTGTTCGCACAGCGGTAACCATGCTGCCAGTGAACCTCAAACGCGTAAACGGCGCATGAGTCAAAGATGAGAACTCTCTCATAATCGCTGATCGCGCTGCTCGCCACGCCCAATAGAGTGTGACCGTGCCCCGCGATCTTTCAACGTTGCCGAAAGCGCATCTGCACCTGCACTTCACCGGGTCGATGAACCCGCAGACCCTTGCCGATCTGGCACACACCGAGGGCTTGCGTCTGCCCGCGAGCCTGCGCGAACACGCCGGTGGCCTGGACCCCTTGCGGCTGCCGGCCGATGAACGCGGCTGGTTCCGGTTCCAGCGCCTGTACGACGCCGCTCGCGCGGTGGTGCGCAGCGAGGCCGCGATGCGCCGGATCGTGCACGAGGCCGCGAGCGCCGACGCCGCCGAAGGATCGGGGCGCCTGGAGATGCAGGTGGACCCCACCTCCTATGCCCCATTCGTTGGCGGTCTGGTGCCGGCACTGGAGATCGTCCTGGACGCGGCGAAGGAAGCATCGGCCGCGACCGGCGTGGACATGGGGATCATCGTGGCCGCCTCTCGTACCCGGCACCCGATGGATGCCCGAACGCTGGCGCGGCTGGCCGCCCGGTACGCCTCAGACGCCCCGGGCGGGGTGATCGGGTTCGGGCTCAGCAATGACGAACGTCGCGGCGAGAGCAGCGACTTCGCCCGGGCATTTTCGATCGCTGCGAAGGCGGGGCTGGCAGCGGTGCCGCACGGCGGTGAGCTGCTCGGCCCGGAGCACATCCGCCAGGTCCTGAAGCACCTGCGCCCGGACCGGCTGGGCCACGGGGTGCGCTCGATCGAAGACCCCAGACTGCTGGATGAGATCAATAGCGCCGGGGTGGCGCTGGAAGTGTGCCCGGGGTCCAACGTATCCCTCGGGGTGTACCACGGAGCCCGGGAGGTCCCGTTGCGCGCCCTGCATGAATCGGGGGCGATGATCGCGCTCGGCGCCGACGACCCGCTGCTCTTCGCCTCGCGCCTGAACGATCAATACGCCACCGCTCGCGACGTGCACGGGTTCGGCGATGACGAACTCGCGGAATTAGCGCGAGGGTCGATCCGGGCTTCCCGGGCCAGCGATGGGGTCAAAACGCGGCTGTTGTCCGCAGTGGACGACTGGCTCGCCCAACCCCCGGACTCAGGTGAGTCCCCCGGTTCCGGGACTGACGGGGCGCCCGGCCAAGGTAGGACTACTGCGGGTGCCAGCGGCCAAGTACCGAACCAGCGGGAGGTGGGCGAATGAGACGACGACGTCGCAGCGGTCAGATGACCCGCGAAGTTCTGCAGTTGGGATCCTTGCGATTGCGAGTGCGGACCTTGACCGGAACCGGCACGGCCGCAAACACCGGCCGGCGAATGTTCGTGCTGGTGCACGGCATCGGGGTCTCCTCCACATACTTCGAACCCCTCGCCCACCAGTTGCACACCGCCGGCGATGTGCTGCTCATTGACCTGCCTGGGTTCGGCGGCCTACCGCAGCCATCCAAGCCGTTAAGCATTCGCGCGTTCGCCCACACCGTGCACGCCGCCGTCACCACGCACATCGGCCCGGATCGTTCCTTCGACGACGTGGTGCTCGTGGGGCATTCGATGGGTGGGCAGGTGATCACCGAACTAGCGGCGCGAACCAAGACCACCTCCCCCACCGTGCTCATCGGTCCGCCGGTGAACGCCTCCGAGCCCACCCTGGCGCTGCAGGCGTTGCGGTTCGCCCAGTCCTCCACGAAGGAAACCAAACGGACCCGGCTGATCGCGCTGCGGTCCTACACCCAGTGCGGCCCGGCGTGGATTCTGGAAGTGCTGCCGAGCATGCTGCGTTACCCGATCCTGGACCGGATCAAGCACGTGCGCGCTCCCCTGCTACTCCTGGGTGGCGAGTTTGACCGAGTGGCTCCGAAACTGTGGTTGGACGCGCTCGCCGATGCCGCACCCGATGCCCAGGTGCGGACCGTCCCGGGAGCGGCACACGCCGTCGTCGACCGTGCCGACTTCACCGCTCGGGCGATCCTGGATCACGTCGCCGCGCACGGCCAATGAGCACCGCCGCTCAAGCCGTAGGGACCGCCGCGCACCGGTTGTGGTGGTGGGCCGCGGACTACGCGTTCGTGTTGGACTCCTGGTTGCGCTCGGCGCGCCGACACCCGCGCCCGGTGCCAGGAGTTCCCATCAACGAGCGCACCGATCGCGCGCTCCCGGGGGTACCGGTGCTGCTGTTGCCGGGGATCTATGAGTCCTGGCGGTTTATGGAGCCGCTGACACGGCGGCTGCACCGTGCGGGGCACCCGGTGCTCGTGGTCCCGCTGGGCCTAAATTCCCGGAGCGTGGCAGCGGCGGCACGCAAGGTGCGCTGGCACTTGCGCGCCCACCACCCAGGAATGGGTGTGGTGATCGTGGCGCACAGCAAGGGTGGGCTCATCGGCAAACAGTTGATGCTCGATCTGCAACGCCTGCACCGGCTGGCCGATGGTGGCGGCACACCGGCCCAGCGCCCCACCGCGGCGGTGCACGGAATGGTCAGCATCAACACCCCATACGCCGGATCGGCCTACGCCTCGATGCTGCCGCTAGCTCATCTGCGGGCGTTGGCACCCGGTGCGCTGGCGCACTTGTCCAGCCAGGTGAGCGTCGATGAGCGAATCATCGCGATTCGGGCCAGCTGGGACCCGCACATTCCGGGTGCCGGTGACCTGGCCGGCGCACAGAACATTGAGGTGGGCGCGGCGGGCCACTTCTCGATCATCGGAGACGGTGACACCGCCGATCGGGTGTGCGCCGGGGTCGCGGAACTGGGCGAGGTCGAGCCAACCTCGGGCTGAGTCCTGTTACAGGGACGTGCCCAGCAGCACCGGTTCTGGTTCCAGGGTGATGCCGAACTTCGCGCGCACACCGGACCGCACATCGCGGGCAAGGGCGAGCAGGTCGGCGGCGCTGGCGGTACCCCGATTGGTCAGAGCGAGCACGTGTTTGGTGGATAGCGACGCCGGCCCGGGCAGTCCGTGCCCCTTGTCGAACCCGGCGTGGTTGATCAACCATGCGGCTGAGGTCTTGACTCCTCCGCCCGGCGCCTCGAACACCGGCGCCCCCTGGGGCAGCGCCGCAGCGGCGCCGGCGTCCAGTACCGGGTTGGTGAAGAACGAACCAGCGCTCCAGGTGTCATGATCGGGCTCGTTGAGCACCATGCCCTTGCCGCGCCGCAGTTCCAGGACGGCCGAACGCACGTCCACTGCCGGGACCCGGTCTCCGATCTGCACGCCCAAGGCCTTGGCCAGTTCGGCGTACTTCACCGGTGCGCTCAGACTGGCCAGCGGCAACTGCATCTGCACGTCCAGCACGATGTACCGCGGGCTGGGATACCAGGGGCTGTCCGGCTCGTACAGAGACTGCTTGAGGATCGAGTCCCGGTAGCCGAAACCCAGTTCGCTGCGGGTCAAGGTGCGGATCGCGCGGCGCTGGCGGTCCCAGGTGCGCACCGAGGTGATGACGTCTGCCACCTCTTGGCCGTAGGCGCCCACGTTCTGCATCGGGGTGGCGCCGGTGGATCCGGGAATGCCGGCGAGGGCCTCGATGCCGCTCCACCCCTGCTGTACTGCGCTGGCAACCACGGCGTCCCACGGTTGCCCGGCGGTAATCGAAATGTTCGCGCCCTGACAGGCGCCGACGTCCACCGCGGTGATCTCGCGTCGTTCATCGTGGACCACGACGCCGGCGAAACCATCGTCAGCGGCCAAGATGTTGGATCCGCCGCCGAGCACGAGCAACCGGCCCCCGGACTCATCGGTACCGCGGATCGCGTCGATGAACTCAGACTCGGTGCGCACACCGACGTAGGAGCCGATGGGGCCGCCCACGCGCAAGGTGGTGAGCTCGGCCAGCGTTGGGGTGGTCATCGGTACCAATCTATCGCCGGGGCTGCGGTGGTGGGCCCGCTGGAGCGGTTGGGCCCGCAGGGTCCGGTGGTCTGGTCGGTTCGGTTGGTGTGGCGGCCTTGGTCGCCATCAGCCCGGCCAGCAGCGGCACCATGATCGCCAGCAGCGCCATTCGGTAACCCACGTGATCGGCCAGTAGCCCGAGCGCCGGCGGGCCCGCGAGCATCGCCACGTAGCCGATCGTGGCGACGGTTGAGAGCCGGGTCGCGGCGTATTCGGGATCATCGGAGGCTGCGCTCATCCCAATCGGGAAGCCCAGTGCCGCCCCGGCGCCCCACAGCACCACGCCAACGAGGGCCACCCGCAGGTCGGTGGACAGGGTGAACATCGCCAACCCGGTGATCGCCAGTGCCACGCTCGTGCGCAGCACCACCACCCGGGAGAACACCGCCAGCAGGAACACCCCGGCGAACCGGACCACGGTCATCGCGACCACGAAGATGGTGAAGCCCAGCGCTCCGGTGTCGTTCCCGACCCCAAAACCATCGACGACGGCGAGCGCTAGCCAGTCCGCGGCGGCGCCTTCGGTCAGTGCTGCGGCAAGCACGATCACCCCGACCAGGACGGTGCGGGGTTCGGCCCAACCGGCCCACCACGGGCGCGACGGACGGCTGGAGTCCGGGGCGCCGTCGTCGTCCATGGATTTGGGCTTGGGCAGTTCGGGCAAGAAACCGAAGGAAACCGCGAAGGTGGTGAGCGCAACGATCACGCCGATGGCCCCGATGTGCACGATCAGGTCGAGGTTGGCGCGGGCGGCGAGGGTGCCGAGCGCGGCGCCGGCCACCGACCCCAGGGAGAAGCCGGCGTGGAACCAGGGCATGATCGCCCGGCGTAGGCCCTGCTCCACCCGTGCGCCGGCGAAGTTCATCGCCACGTCGCAGGTGCCGATGCCCATCATCGCGACGAACAGCGCGGGTGCTAGGTGCGCGGGCGTGCCCCATTGGGCCGCGCTCGCCGCACCGGCCATCCCGAGGCACGCCAGGCTGGAGCCCAGGATCACCGTGGCGCGGGCGCCGATCCGGTTGACGACCAGCCCGGTCAGCGGCATCGCCAGTAGTGAGCCACCGGCGCCGACCAAGAGGATTGCGCCCAGGGTGGAGGGCTGCAGCTCCAGGGAATCCCGGACCTTAGGGATCCGCGAGAACCAGGTGGCGAACAGCAGCCCGGCGAGGGCAAACACCACGAATACGCATGTTCCGGCTAACCGCACCCGGCTGCGGGGAACCTGCTGCGCCGGATCGACGTTCAGTGCAGTCGAACCTTCGCTTGGGCCTTGCCGAGCACCGGCTTGCCCTCGAGCTTGACGGCCAGGTCGATCAGGGCGTGGTCGGGCTCGATGGACCGCACCGTGGCGGTGATGGCCAGGGTGACGTCCCCGCGGCTGGGCACCGGGACGGGCCGGGAGAACCGGGTGCCGAACTCCAGCACGTCGCCAGGGTCGGTGAGGTGGTCGGTGAGCGCGGAACCGGCCAGGCCCATGGTGAGCATCCCGTGGGCGATCACACCGGGCAGGCCGACGTCGGTGGCGAAGTCGTCGTTGTAGTGGATCGGGTTGAAGTCGCCGCTGGCGCCCGCGTACCGGACCAGGCGATCGCGGTCCACGCGCGTTTCGATCGCGAACAGTTCGGCGCCAACCTCGGTGGCTGCGGTCAGGCGGCTCATGCGTCCTGCCCCCGGATCGCGAGGGTGGAGGTGACGCTGGCGACCGGGCCATCGGCGGCGCTGATGTCGGTGCGGGTGGTCACCATGGTGATCGATGCCCGCGCGGTGATGTCTTGGACGTGCACGACCGTGTGCAGTTCATCGCCGGCCACGATCGGGCGGGTGTAAGTGAAGGACTCGTTTGCGTGCACCACGCGGGAGAAGTCGATGCCGGCGTCGGGATCCTCGATGTACTGCGCCTCAGCCCGTTGGGCGATGACGACGGCGAAGGTCGCCGGTGCGATGACGCCTACGTATCCGAGTTGCTGGGCTACCGCTGCGTCAAAGTGCGCAGGGTTGGTGGCGGCGGTGGCGCGGGCAAACTCTTCGATCTTGCCCGCGGATACGACGTAGGGCGGGGTTGCGTTGAACTCCCGCCCTATGTAGTCGGCATTGACTTGCGTCATCTACGCCGCCGGAAACCTCAGCGGGTTTCTTTGTGGTTGGTCTTAGCGTTGCAACGCTTGCAGAACTTCGCCATTTCCAACCGGTCGGGGTTGTTGCGGCGGTTCTTCTTGGTGATGTAGTTGCGCTCCTTGCACACTTCACACGCAAGGGTGATCTTGGGGCGGACGTCCGCGGACTTGCTAGCCACTGGTGTTCCTCTGTTCGGGTGAAGCCGGAGTGATCCGGCAACGTTGGTGCTGCCTGGTTCGGTAGCGGGGGCGGGGATCGAACCCGCGACCTCACGATTATGAGTCGTGCGCTCTGACCGTCTGAGCTACCCCGCCTCGCTCTCTTAGGTGTCCGCTACCGGTGGGTAGCGGACACCTGGAGAACCAGAGCCCCGAAAGGGAATCGAACCCTTGACCTTCTCCTTACCATGGAGATGCTCTGCCGACTGAGCTATCGGGGCAGCGCCAACGAGGTTACATGGTCAAAGGCCTTCGCGTGAAATCGGACCGGAGTGAGACGGAACACGTCTGCGGATTAGGGCTAGTTTTGGGTCGAATTCCGCCGGCTTTTGGGCCGAATTCCTCGGCCAGCTCACCGGTTTGGCTGTGTTGGCTGTAGCCGCCGACGCGGGCCGTGAGCGGCTTGGACGCCCGGGGCCGGCTCCTAGTGGCACAGATGGCTCCCCAAGCCCTCGTAGAGACGACTGTGGGCCCCGCGGTAGCCGGCGGGGCCCACAGTGCTTCAGCGTTGGCCAGACAGTGCCTGGTTAGCGCCTAGGGATCACTCGTCTGATTCTTCTTCGGCGTCCTCGGAGTCTCCGGGCTCGGAGTCGTCGAGGTCCTCAACGTCTTCACCGGTGTCGGTTCCGTCGTGGCCGGCGTCATCCGCCCAGCCAACGATGATCCAGTTGGTGGTTTCGAACAAACTCGGGCCATAGTTGGCCAGACCCTCGCGGTGCGCGACGATCTCCGGGCCGTTCTGCACGCCCAGGTAGTGGAAGCCCTCGGCCAGTGCGTCCGCTTCGATCTCCAAGGCCAGTGCGATCCGGTCATCCATCTCTGCGAGTTCGGAGACCTCATCGATGCGCGCATCGAGTTCCTCGCTGCCAACGCCGGTCAAGTTACTTTCCCCGGTGGAGTACAACTGCCGAACACCGCTAGTGGGATCCGCGTTGTTCTTGGTGTAGCCCATCGCGACCATCGAGAAGTCGCGGCTGCCCACGGTCGCACCGAATTCGGCGGACCCTTGGTTACGGATCTCCAGGTTGATTCCGGCTTCGCGGACCATGGTCTGCAGAGCCTGGTCCACCGCAGCACCGGTCGGGTCGTCGCCGAAGGTGCTAAGCGTGACGGTCAGCTCTTCGCCATCCATGGTGACGATGCCTTCGTCGCCTTCGTAGCCGGCGTCCAGCAGGGTCTGGCGCGCCCCCTCGGGGTCGCTGTCTTCTACCGGGTAGGTGTCCACGTACCGCTCATCGAAGGGCATCAGTAACCAGGACCCGGGTGGGTCCTCGGTCCAGTTCAGCCCCTGGAAACGAATCTCTGCCAGCTGGCGGCGGTCCACAGCCTGGAAAATGGCCTTGCGCACCTCAGCATCGGAGACCTCCGAGGCGTCGCCGTTCAACACGTATCCCCCTCCGAACATACGCTGACCGCGACGGATGTCATATCCCTCATCGGACCAGCTGGTCAACTCGGAGTACCGGTCCGCGGTGGAGATGGCCACCCGGTCGATCTCGCCGTTCTGGAACGCGGCAATGGTGGAGGATGACTCGTGCTGCGCGAAGTTGATGCGGTCCAGCACCGGCTCCTCACCCCACCAGTTGGGGTTCGGGACTACCGAGACCACGTTCGAGGCCCGGTCGTAGATGTCCAGGATGAATGGACCGGCGCGCCAGTCCTCGCGGATGTCGTCAACGAAGCCCTCGTTGAAGGTCTCTGGGTCATCGACGTCCGGGTGCACGATTCCACCGAAGAAGAGGGTCTGCCACGGTTGGTAAGACTCTTCCATGGTGACGGTGAAGGACCACTCGTCATCGCCCTGCTCGATCGATTCGATCTGGTCGTACATCGAAGTGGAGACCAGGTCGTAAGCGTCATCTTCACCGGAGCGAATCTGAGCGGTGTGCTCGTACGTGGCTGCGTCGATCGGGGTGCCGTCGTTCCACACCGCGTCGGGGTTCAGTTCGTAGGTCAGAACCTGGGTGCCGTCTTCGGTGATCTCCTGCTCGGCGGAGAGGAAGTAGTCCTCGTTGAGCACGTAGTCACCGACGACATCTTGCGTCCAGGCGCTGACGTTGTGCATGGTGAACATGATCGAACTGGCGTCGGCCTCGTTACCGGCGTTGGTCAGGCCGTTCCAGTTCGCTGCCAGGTTCCCGACAGGCAGGGTCAACTGCCCGCCGTCTTGAAGGTCCTCGCGGTCCATCGGGTTGGTGTCGTACACCTCCTCGAGGTCATCGCTGACTCCGCGATCGTCGAGGTCGGTTCCCCCGCCACCACCGTCGCCGTTGTCGCTGCATGCGGCAAGCACCAGGGCACCGGCAGCTGCTGCTGCCACCCCGGCGCTGACGCGACTGAGCTTGCTCTTTCTCATGTTTCCCTATCTTCCGTGTACTGCGGATACTGATCGTCCGCGTTGCCCACCGGCGGCACGGGTGCGCCTGCGGTGGTCGTATCGATGTCTGTTCGCTTCGTAGCCGAACTAGTTCCCGTCGGTATCACCACCATCGGCGGTGTCGTGATCGGGGCTGTACGACTGTGTCTCGGCCTCGATCGCCTCGCGCCCGGTGAGCACGTCATCACGCGCGAGCAGATCCTGCGGGTAATGGCAGGCTACCTGCTGGTCGCCTCCCTCTCGGCGCTCCAGGGTGGGGTCCTGCACTTCGCAGGCGGTCCGCTCTGATTCGCCGAGGGCCTTGTATAGCGGGCAGCGCGGCCGGAACCGGCACCCGTCGGGGACATTGGTGGGCGAGGGCAGATCGCCTTCGAGCACCAAGTGCTTGCGCTGCTTCTCCACCGTGGGATCCGGGATCGGAATCGCCGAAAGCAGCGCCTGGGTGTAGGGATGGCGCGGGTTGTCGAAAATCTCCGACACGCTGCCCACCTCCACGAACCGGCCCAGATACATCACCGCGACCCGGTTGGAGATGTGCCGCACCACCGACAGGTCGTGGGCCACCATCAAGTAGGACAGGTTCAGTTCGGACTTCAACCGCTGAAGCAGGTTGATCACACCGGCCTGGATCGACACGTCCAGTGCCGAGACCGGCTCATCCAGGACAATCAGCTTGGGGTTCAGGGCAAGTGCACGGGCGATCCCGATGCGCTGGCGCTGCCCACCGGAGAAGGCGTTGGGGAACCGGTTGACGTGTTCGCGCTGCAGACCCACCGTCTCCAGCAGCTCCAGCACCCGCTTCTTGATCTCCTTAGGCTTCCACCCGTGAGTCTCCAAGGGCTCGGCAAGGATCTCGTACACGGTCTGACGCGGGGACAACGCGCCGGTGGGATCCTGGAACACCATCTGCACGCCCGCGCGCATCGACAGTGGCGCCTTGTGCTTGCGCTTAGTGCCGTCGATGATTTCGCCGTTGAGCTCCAGGGTGGTGCCCTGCTCGGGGTCCAGTTCCATAATCTCAAGCAGCGTGGTGGACTTCCCCGAACCCGATTCACCCACGATTGAGAAACACTCGGCTTCCCGCACGTCGAAGCTCACGCCATCCACCGCGCGGACGGTTCCAAGGTGTCGCTTAAGCATGCGCGACCGAAGTTCAAAGCTCCGGTGCAGGTTCTGCGCCGAGAGCACCACGTCGCGGGTTTCCCGGGCTTGCTGCTCCAATGCCGAAGGCTCGATGGCCGCGACCCCGTAAACCTCCTGCGGGTTGGCGCCCTTGGTCTCTTCCACTCGCTTACATGCCGCGCGGTGATCGGAGACGTCGGTGACCGCAAGCAGGTTCGGCTCCCCGTCTTCGCAGATGTCGGTGGCCACTGGGCAACGGGGGGCGAACGGACACCCAGTGGGCTCCTGCGCCAAGTTCGGCGGACGCCCCGGAATGGTGGCCAGTGCATACTCGGAGTCGACGTCCAGCCTCGGGACGGCCGCGATAAGGCCCATCGTGTAGGGCATCGAGGGGTTTGCGAAGACCTCTTCGGTGGTGCCGCGTTCCACCGGCCGGCCGGCGTACATCACCAGAAGTTCATCGGCGATGCCCGCGATCACACCCAGGTCGTGGGTGATCATGATGATCGCCGCACCGGTTTCCTCGTGCGCGATCCGGAGCAACTCCAGAACTTGGGCTTGAACGGTCACGTCCAGCGCCGTCGTCGGCTCGTCACAGATGATGACCTGCGGGTTGTTGGCCATCGCCATCGCGATCATCACGCGCTGGCGCATGCCGCCGGAGAACTCGTGCGGGAAGTTCTTCATCCGCGCTGGCGGATCCGGAATGCCTACCTTGTGCAGCAACTCGATGGCGCGTTCCTCGCGCGCATCCTTGGACATATCCGGGTTGTGGTTCTTGATGGAGTCGGTGATCTGCTGCCCGATGGACAACACCGGCGTCAGCGAGGACAGCGGGTCTTGGAACACCATCGAAATGGTGTTTCCACGGTGCCGGCTCATCGCCTTATCCGACATTTTCAGGACCGAGTCGCCCACGAGGTTGATCTCGCCGCTGACTGCCGCACTTTCCGGCAGCAGCCCCATGATCGCCATCGAGGTCACCGATTTACCGGAGCCGGACTCCCCCACGATTCCGAGCACCTGACCGGGGTACAGGTCAAAGTCCACTCCGCGGACGGCGTGCACCTCACCCTCCTCGGTGGGGAAGCGGACGTTGAGGTCGCGAACGGACAACACCGGGTCAGCAATAGGGGTGTTCGGGTCAGAGTGCGCGGGGGTATTGAGGATGGTCATTTCTTCTTCTTCGCCGTCCCCGCGGCCTTGGACTGCGGGTCCAGGGCGTCGCGTAGACCGTCGTTGATGAGGGCCAGGGCGCCGACGATCAACATAAAGGCCAGCACCGGGCTCCAGAACATCCACGGCTGGGAGAACAGGTAGTTACGGGACTGGGAGATCATCAGACCCAGCGAGGTCTCTGGGACCGAGACGCCGATGCCCAGGAAGGACAAGCTGATCTCGGCCAAGATCGCGCCCCAGATGCTGGTGGTGGCGTTGATGATCGCCAGCGAAGCCAGGTTCGGCGCCAGGTGCCGCCAGACGATCTTCAACGGCTTGACGCCCATGAAGTGCGCGCCGCGCACGAAGTCGCGATTCACGAAGGACAGTGACATACCGCGAATCAGACGGGCCGAAGTCATCCAGCCGAACATCACCATCACGAAAGCCAAGGTGACCGGTCCGCCGTCGCGACCGGTCATCAGGATCCCGATCAGAATGATCTGCGGGAACATGATGAGTGACTCGATCGTCCACATCCAGCCGCGGTCTACCCAGCCGCCGAAGTAGGCCATCGCGCAACCCACGATGAGAGAGATCAGCGGCGTGAGGATACCCACGACCAGCCCGATCATCAGCGAAACGCGGGCGCCCTGTGCGAGCAGCGCCACCATGTCCACACCGGCGGAGTTGGTGCCCAGCCAGTGTTCGGAACTCGGCGGGTCCCCCAGGGCGAAGAAGTCCTGCTCGGTGTAGTGCCAGGGTGTGATCAGGTGGCCGAAGATGGCGAATAGGCCAAGCACCACGAGCATAAAGAGCCCGAACACCGCCGCCTTATTACGGAAGAAGCGCTTGAGAATGAGGCGCTTCTTGCCGAGCGGCTTGAAGTCGTCACCGAAATTCTCGTTGCGGTCACCATCGGTGGGCAGGTCCGGGTCAGGGACCGAGGCGTTTTGGGCGGCGCCCAATGGGGTCATCGACATCTCAGAGCCTCACTCTCGGATCGACGATGGAGGTGAAGAGGTCGGCCAGTAGGGCGCCGATCGCAAAGATGATGCACGCGTAGAACGTCATCGCCACCGTGGCGTTGACATCGTGGGCGTGTAGCGCCCGGATTGACCACATACCCAACCCGTCCCAGTTGAAGATGATCTCGGCGAACACTGTGCCGGTGAACAACGCCGGGATGGTGTAGGCCAGGGACTGCGCGGTGGGCACGAAGGAGACGCGCAACGCGTGTTTGCGGACTGCCTGGTTCCGGGTCAGCCCGGTGGCGCGCGCGGTGCGCACGAAGTCGGCGTTGACGAAGTCCAAAAGGTATTGGCGTTGGGAGATCTGCATGCCGGCCCAGCCGAATATCGTCATGGCCACCGTTGGCACGGCATAGTGCGCGGCCATATCGACGAACTGGTTCCAGGTCCCTTCAACACCGATGCTTCGGAACCCGGTGACGAAGAAGATCCGTTCGCCGGCCTGCTCGTTGATCCAGATCGCCGTGCGCTGCACCAGCAGGTAAGCGACCGGGGTAGGCAGCACCATCGTCAGATAGGAGTAGCCGGTGGTGAGTTGGTCGCCGGCCTTGTACTGGCGAGCAGCGGCGAACACGCCGAGGGCGATACCGATGATGAAGGTCAGCACGGTGGCGACCAGAGTCAGTCGCGCGGAAATCCAAACCCGAATGCCGAATTCGTTATTCACGAACCCACCATTGGGTGTTCGCCCCCAGTCCCACTGGGTGACGATCGCGGTCAACCAGATCCAGTAACGCTGGAAAGCGTTGAGATCGGGGTCCAGGTCCAGACGGGCTAGGGATTCCTGGACTCGTGCGTAACTGACCTCAGGGTCGACCTCGGCACCCCCGGTGACGTCCATCATCTGGATCGCGGGGTTGAAGAAGGTGACTGCAAGCAGGTAGGCCAGCGACGTCACGACGATTGTCATGATCGAGTAGCGCATGAAGCGCAGGCCCAGGAATTTCAGCATGTTGTGCGATCGAGTCCGGGAGCCACAGCTCTACCCGCACGCAATCGTGACACCCTAAACATCATCCGAAGCGAACCCCTTTAAAGTTTCGTATCTCGTGCTTTGACAGTCGGCCTGACCCTGCCCTGCCTGGACACGGGTTTCGGTAACGTATCACGCGGCCGGTTACACCATTGTTGCAACTTGATTCCAGAGCATCTCAAAGTGACAGCGCTGTCAAGAGCAAGCCCCGGGGTCACCTACCGATAGTTAACAAACTGCAATGCGGCATCGATATCGTCGGCCGCTTTGAGCATCGTGATGACTTCTTGCAGGTTGTCCCGCGACTTATCTGTCACCCGAACTTCGTCGCCGGTGATCTGCGTCTTGACCCCCTTGGGGCCCTCATCGCGGATGAGTTTGGTGATCTTCTTGGCATTCTCACTCGACAGACCCTCCTTCAGGGTCGCTGCCAGGCGGTACTCCTTGCCCGAGGGCTGCGGCTCGTTTTCGCCGGTGTCGATGGCCTTGAGCGAGACACCACGGCGGATGAGCTTGGACTGGAAGACGTCGAGGATCGCCAGCACCCGCTCGGCGGAGTTGGCCACCATCAGGATCGCGTCATCGCCCGACCACTCGATGCTGGCGCCCACACCGCGGAAGTCGTAACGCTGGGAGACCTCTTTCGAGGCCTGGTTGAGAGCGTTGTCTACTTCCTGGCGATCAACTTTGCTGACGACGTCAAAGGACGAGGTGCCGGCCACTGTGTGCCCTCCTGGGTATTAGGCGGTTGGTTCGCGTGTGGGCGTCGTCACGATGGTCACGCGCACGCCCTGAACTTGGTATTGTGCCATCCGGCGCTATTGCGCAATACCCGGCGGGTTGCCCGAGCGGCCAAAGGGAGCTGACTGTAAATCAGCCGCGTCACGCTTCGCAGGTTCGAATCCTGCACCCGCCACCACCGAGCCCGGACTTCTCAATGAAGTCCGGGCTCGTTTGTTTCCCACCCGCCCGCCGAGGTAGTCAAGTTGCGCTCGAGGTAGTCACGGCGGTTGACGAAGTGAGCGCCGGATTGACGAAGTCAGCGGGCAGGTGGCCAGCCCGCAGAGCCAGCGGGAGGGGTGCAGGGATGCAGACGCTTAGGGCTGGGTGGCGTTGCCGCGGGCCTGCTCCCGAAGCCGCTCGATCCGCTCTGCCATCGGCGGGTGGGTGGCAAACAACCGCGACACCGCGCCGGCCCTGAATGGGTTGGCGATCATCAGGTGGGAGACGTCAGCCATATCGCCCTCGGGGCGCAGCGGGCGCGCCTGCGCGCCGGACTCGATCTTCGCCAGCGCCGAAGCCAGCGCCAACGGATCGCCCGTCAATTCGGCACCGGAGGCATCGGCGTCGAACTCTCTTGTGCGGCTGATGGCGAGTTGGATCAAGGTGGCCGCCATCGGCGCGAGCAGCGCCATCGCGAGCATCCCGATCAGAGCCAGCGGCCCGTCGGTGCGCTGGCGCCCGCCGCCACCAAAGAACAGCAGGAACTGTGCCACCGAGGTGATCACCCCGGCCATCGCCGCGGCCACCGAGGAGGTCAAAATGTCGCGGTTGTACACGTGCATCAACTCGTGTCCCAGCACCCCACGGAGTTCGCGCTCATCGAGCAACTCCAGGATTCCCACGGTGCAACAAACCGCGGCGTTCTGCGGATTACGCCCGGTCGCGAACGCGTTCGGGGCCTGGGTGGGTGAGACGTACAGCCTCGGCATCGGCTGCCCGGCGCGCTCGGCCAACTCCTGCACCATCGCATGCAGCTTGGGGGCCTCCTGCGGGCCGACCTCGCGCGCTTGCATCGCCCGGATCGCGATCTTGTCCGAGTTCCAGTAACTCACCGCCGTCGCGATCACGCCCACCCCGGCGAAAACCCAGATGAACATGGAGTTGCCCGAACCCCAAGCAACCAGGGCGCCGATGCCCATCACGATGGCCCACAGGCCGGCAAACAGCGCAGTGGTCTTCACGGTGTTTCCAAAACCGCCGCTCACTGCGCTCTCCTTTGTTCTGTGGCTCTACTCTTTCGTGGCGCGCCCGGCGTCTGCGAACAGCGTGGCGCGGGAAATATCGGTCATCTCCTGCCGCTCGACCACCTTGGTGCGCTCGCGCCCCTGGGCTTGCCCCAATGAACGCTCGTGGTTGTCCAGAAGTTCCCAGCCTTCCCAGGTGGTGTAGGCCACGCCGTCGCCCTGGAGCCGGTCCAGGATCGCCTGGGGGTCTGCGTGCCGCGCGCGCTGCAGGTCACCGGACTCCAACGCCGCAGTGACGTCGGCGACGAGGTTGGTGATCGTCTCGCGAGCGTCAGACTTGGTGTGCCCGATGAGCCCGACCGGGCCGCGCTTGATCCAGCCGGTGGCGTACAGGCCCGGCACTGGCTCCCCAGCGGCATCCAGCACCCGACCGCCGTCGTTCGGAATCACCCCGGCCACGGCGTCGAACGGCACCTCGGGGATGCTGGACCCGAAGTACCCCACGGCGCGGTACACGGCCTGCACCTCGAACTCCTCGAAGACCCCGGTGCCGCGCACCGAGCCGTCGCCGGTGAGTTCGGTGCGCTCGGTGCGCAGGCCGGTGACGGCGTCATCACCGAGGATCTCGGTGGGCTTGTGCAGGAAATGCAGGTGCAGGCGCCGGGGTGCGGTGAACTCACTCGGCTCCCGCAGCGTCCAGTCGGTGAGGGTCTTGACGACCTGCTTGGTCTGATTGGAGGCCCTGATCGCCTGCTGGGATCCGTCGTCGAACTGGAAGTCCTCGGGGTAGACGATCACGTCCACATCCGGCACCTGGCCGAGTTCGCGCAGCTCCAGCGGGGTGAATTTGGTCTGTGCCGGGCCGCGACGGCCAAAGACGTGCACGTCGGTCACCGGGCTGGCTTCCAGGCCCTGCGTGACGTTCTGTGGGATCTCGGTGCTGGCCAGGTCCTTGGGGTGCTTGGCGAGCATCCGGGCCACGTCCAGGGCGACGTTGCCGTTGCCGATGACCGCGATCTTCTCCGCCTCTAGGGGCCAGGTGCGCGGCACGTCGGGGTGGCCGTCGAACCAGGACACGAAGTCCGCGGCGCCGTAGCTACCGTCCTTCTCCACGCCGGGGATGTTCAGATCCGCGTCGGCGATGGCACCGGTGGAGAAGATGATCGCGTCGTAGTACTCGCGCAACTCGGGGACGCTGAGGGTGGATCCGACGTCGACGTTTCCGATCAGCCGGATGTCGCCGCGCTGCAGCACCTTGTATAGGGCGTTGACGATGCCCTTGATCCGCGGGTGATCGGGGGCGACGCCGTAACGCACCAAGCCATAAGGGGCCGGCAGCCGCTCGAACAGGTCGATCGAAACATCGAGGTCGGTTTTGGTGAGGATGTCAGCGGCGTAGATTCCGGCCGGGCCGGCTCCGACGATGGCCACACGCAATTGATTGGGAATGGTCCTGGCTCACTTTCCTACCGAATGTGCATATTTCTGCCTCCAGTGTAGGCAAGCCTCACCTGCAGTGGGACCCCGGCGGTGAGTGGTACGCGTCTCAGCCGATTCTTTCGTGGGCCGCTAGTAGGTATAAGTTCGCCTCGTGTCGACCGGACCAACACCATCCAACCGCCGGGGCTTAGCGGCCGGAATCGGCGCGTATGGGCTGTGGGGGTTCCTTCCGCTATACCTGCCATTGCTCGACGGCGCTGGTGCTTTGGAGGTGGGTGCCCACCGGGTGGTCTGGGCGCTGGGTTTCGGGGTGATCACGGTGCTGGTGGTGCCCTCGCTGCGGCGCAGCACTCGGGCGTTGCTGCGCGACCGGCGCACCCTGGCCGGGCTGGCGATCGCGGCGGTGCTGCTGGCCGCGAACTGGATCACGTTCGTGCTCGCGGTGTTCACCGGGCGAGTGGTGGACGTGGCCTTGGGCTACTACATCAACCCGCTGATGACCGTGCTGCTGGCGGTGCTGGTGTTGCGCGAACGACTGCGCCCGGCGCAATGGATCGCCGTCGGCGGCGCGGCCGCCGGGGTCGTGGTGATCACCGTGGGTTACGGGACGCTGCCGTGGATCGCGGTGGTGGTAGCGAGCACGTTTGCGCTGTACGGGCTGGCGAAGAACCGCATTGGCCGCACCGTGCCGGCGATCCCGGGCCTGGTGGTGGAGACCGCGGTGCTGACCCCGGCCGCGTTGGGGTACCTGGTGTTTCTGGGGGTGACCGGCGCCGGGACGTTCGCCGTGGCCAGTGCCTCCACGGTGCTCTCCCCTACCTGGCATTCACTGGCGTTGATCGGGGCCGGGCTGGCCTCATTGTTGCCGCTAATGCTCTTTGCGATGGCCACCCGGGCGCTGCCGCTGAGCACCGTTGGGCTACTGCAGTTCATCGCCCCCACCATGCAGTTCCTCATCGGCGTGCTGCTGCAGGGTGAAGAGATGCCGATGTCCCGGCTCGCGGGGTTCATCCTGGTGTGGGCGTCGCTCGCGGTGCTCGGGGTCGAGGGCTACGGGCACAGCCGGCGGATGCGACGGGTCGTGGGGCCCGCCGTCTAGGCGACCCTCGTACGGGGCGACAGTCTCCGCCGTCGGACAGCAAACCGGCGGACAGCAAACACCGCCCGCAACAGCAGAGTCGGTCCACGGCGTACCCATCAGCACCCAAAAGGCCGCCCACAACAGCAAATTTGGTACACCACGTTCGATCTTGGCCCGAGCGCCCCTGGCCGCGGACCGGCGCTAGGCCAGCCGCTCCACCAGCAGGTGCGTGAACGCCACCAGCGCCGACTTCGCCACCGAGTCGGGGACCACTTCGAGGTCCGCCAACGCCGAGTCGGCCCACTCGTGCGCCAGATCCCGTGCCTGGGACGTCACCGGATGATCGCGAAGTCGTCCGACGACGTCGGCCAGTGCCGCATCGTCGCTGAGGTCGCCTTCCAGCGTCTTGAGGATCTGCAGTCCGGCGTCGTCCAAGTCGCCACGTTCGGCCTGCGCGCGCAAGAGCAGCACCGGCATCGTGGCCACCCCTTCACGCAGGTCGGTGCCCGGGGTCTTACCGGTGGTGGCGGCATCCGCGGACAGGTCGATGACGTCGTCGGCGAGCTGGAAGGCCACGCCCACCTTCTCGCCGTAGGCCACCGCGGCGTCCTGGACATCCTGCGCGGCGCCGGAAAACAACGTGCCGTACTTCACCGCGGCCGCGATCAGCGAACCGGTCTTGTCCGCGAGCACATCGAGATAGTGCTCGATGGCGTCTTCGCCTTCGCTGGGCCCCAGCGTCTCGCGCATTTGACCCAGTACCAGGCGCTCGAACGCATCGGCCTGAATCCGCACCGCATCGGGTCCGAGTTCGGACACCAGGCGAGAGGCCCGCGCGAACAGCAGGTCGCCGGTGAGGATGGCGATCGTGTTGCCCCACACCTCGTGCGCACTGGGCGCCCCACGGCGCAACGGAGCCGAATCCATGACGTCGTCGTGATAGAGCGTGGCCAGGTGCGTCAGCTCGGTCGCCAGCGCCGCCTGCCGGACTCGATCATCGATCCCGGAGCCGAATTGGGCGGCCAGCAACACCAGCGCCGGGCGCATCCGCTTGCCGCCGGCAGCGATGAGGTGCTCGGCAGCTTCCTCAACCAGCGGCTCGCTTGCGCGCGCCTGCTGCACCAGACGTTCCTCGATGCTCGCCAACTCTGCGGCGATCGTGGCGTCTAGCTCGTCATCCCCAACGGGTAGAGAAGAAGTGGTCACAGTAGGAACATAGCGGCACTGGCCAGCAGGTCCAGCACAGGACCGGGCAGGATACCCAGCGCGACGGTACCCACGGCGCACAGGGCCACCGCGAAGATCGTCAAGCCTTCACTACGGACAACCACGGTGCGCGCGGCCTTACCTTCATCGGGTTCGGAGAAGTACATGGTCACGATCAACCGGACGTAGAAGTACGCCGCGGCGATGCTGGCCAGCACACCGACGATAACCAGCGGGGTCGCACCGCCGGTGATCGCGGCACCGAACACCGTGAACTTCCCGATGAACCCTGCGGTCAGCGGGATTCCGGCGAAGGACAGCAGGAACAGCGACATCGCCGCTGCCAGCCACGGGTTGGTACGACCGAGGCCGGCCCATTGGTCCATGTCCAGCGCTTCACCGGTGACGTTGCCGTCGGTGTCCTTGTCGCGCACCAGTGTGACGATCCCGAAGGCGCCGATGGTGGCGATGCCGTAGGCCAGCAGGTAGAAGAACGTGGCGCTGATCGCGGTGATCTCCATCGAGATCAGACCAACCAGCAGGAACCCTGCGTGCGCCACCGAGGAGTAGGCCAGCATCCGCTTGACGTCCCGCTGGATGATCGCCAGCACGGTACCGATGACCATGGTCGCAATCGCGATCACCCACAGCATCGGAGCCAGGTCCCACTGCAGCCCGGGGGCCACGGTGTACAGGATCCGCAGCAGCGCGGCGATCGCGGCGATCTTGGTGCAGGCCGCCATGAATCCGGTGACCGGGGTGGGCGCACCCTGGTACACATCCGGCACCCAGGAGTGGAACGGCACGGCGCCGATCTTGAACAACAGACCGATGATCAGCAGGGCCATGCCGCCGAGCAGCAGCCCGTCCATGTCCGCCATCATCGGCACCGCTGCGGCCAACTCGTCCAGGCGAACCGAGCCGGAGTAGCCGTACAGCAGCGCCATTCCCATCAGGAAGAACGCGGTGGAGAAGGCTCCCAGGAGGAAGTACTTCAGTGCCGCTTCTTGGGAGAGCAGACGACGACGGCGCGCCAGTCCGCACAGCAGGTACAGCGGGAGGGAGAGCACCTCAAGAGCGATGAACAGGGTCAACAGGGTGTGCGAGGCACCGAAGACCAGCATGCCCACCAGGGCGAACATGGTCAGCGGGTAGACCTCGGTCTGCACCAGACCCTTGCGCTCGGTGAGAGTTTCGTAGCGGCTTCCGGGGATCGACGAACCGGTCGCGGCGAAGGCGTCTTCACCGCCGGCCCGGTCGGCGATCACGAGCACACCGATCAGTGCACACACCAGCAGGATCGACTGGGCGGCAAGCGCCGGGCCATCTTCGACCAGCGCTCCCCCGACCAGTTCCTGGGGGCCGTTCAGTTGCAGCTCGGTCCAGCGCCAGCCGACCGCAACCAGCGCGGCACCGATGGCGCCGACGGCGAGGGTCACCTGCACCGGCCGGCGGGCCTTGAGCGGCAGGAACGCTTCGAGGAGCACGCCGACGACGGCGGCACCGAACACGATCAGGACGGGGACGAGCGCCGCCCATTGGACGTCGGGTGGTTGGAAGGTCATGAGGCGCTCCCGAGGATCCCGGCGAACAGGGTTGCGTCAACGGACAAGAGATCGAGAACCGGTGCCGGGTACACACCGAGGAACACGATGCCGACGCCCAGTGGCACGAGCAGGAGTTTCTCCCGCCCACTGAGGTCGACCAAGCCCTTGCGGTTTTCTTCTGGCGGGCCGGTGAAGACCCGCTGGTAAGCCATCAGGATGTACAGCGCGGAGAGCACCACACCGATCACGGCGGCCACACCCCAAGCCGGGTGAGCTTCGAAGCTACCCAGCAGCACCAGGTATTCGGGAATGAAGCCCGAGAGCCCTGGCAGCGCCAGCGAGCTCAGTCCGGCGAACAGGAAGGTGCCGGCCAGCACCGGGGTGATCCGCTGCATCCCGGAGTAGGTGCGCATGTCCGCGCTGTGCCCACGCCGGATCAAGAATCCGGCGATCAGGAACATCGCGGCCGTAGACAACCCGTGGGCCAGCATGTAGATCATCGACCCGGTCATCGCGGTCTGGGTACCGGCGAAGATGCCCAGCACGATGAACCCGAAGTGGGAGATCGAGGTGAAGGAGATCATCCGCATCAGGTCGTTTTGACCGATGGCCAGCAGCGCCCCGTAAACGATGGAGATCACGGCGAACACCATGATCACCGGTGCCGCGGTGGCGGCAGCGTCGGGGAACAGCGGCAGACAGATGGCGATCATCCCGAAGGTGCCGACCTTGTCCAGCACACCCACCAGCAGCGTGGAGGTGCCCGGGGTCGCGGCTTCGGCGGAGTCCGGCAGCCAGGTGTGCAGTGGAACCATCGGCGCCTTGATGGCGAAAGCCAAGAAGAAGCTGAGGAACACCCACATCTGCAGGTTGGTGTCGGCGGCGAACACGTCGGACAGGTTGTCCAGGCGCATTGCCTGCTCGGTGCCCCAGGTGTGTACGAACACCACGATCAATCCGGCAAGCATGATCAGACCACCGGCAAGGGAGTACAGCAGGAACTTCACTGCCGCGGCCTTGCGGGTCGGACCACCGAAGACTCCGATGAGGAAGTACACCGGAATCAGCATCGCTTCGAAGACCAGGTAGAACAGGAACAGGTCCCGGGCGGCGAACACGGTAATGATCAGCGCCAGCAGCAACAGCACCAGGGAAACGAAACCGGCCTGGCGCTTAGCCAGGGCGTCCTCGGCGGCACCCTCGGGAACCGAGACCTCTTTCCAGGCCGCCAGCAGCACCACGGGCACCAGCAAGGTGGCCATCAGGATCATCACCAGGCCAAGCCCGTTGATCCCAACGTCGAAGGTGATTCCCAGGGCGCTGATCCAGTCCACGGTGGTGTTGAACTGGTAGCCGTCACCGGCGGTGAACCCGCTGGCCATCACGGCTGCCGCACCAAACACCAGGATGCTGACCGCGAGTCCCAGTGGCCGCGCGACGCGGCGCAGCGGTGGAATCAGCCCGATCAGGGCACCGGCCACCGCTGGCACCGTGATCAGGACCACGAGCCAAGGGAAGGCGTCACTCTCAAACATACGTCTTCCTCCCGCTCAGATCCGCGTCGCTAGGACGAGGGCCAGAACAATAATCACGCCGATAACCATGGTGGCGGCGTAGCTTCGAGCGAACCCGTTCTGCAGGCGACTGAGCCACTTGCCCGAGTTCGAGGCGCCACGTGCCAGGCCGTTCACCGCGCCGTCGACCACGCCGGTGTCGGCCTTGGTGAAGGTGCGGGCCAGGGCTTGGCCGGGGCGCATAAAGATGGTTTCGTTCACCACATCGCCGTACAGGTCGTTGCGGGCGGCCTTGGTCAACACCGATCCTTCCGGTGCCTCCAGCGGCACGGCCTTGCGAGCGAACTGCAGCCAGGCGATGAGCGCACCGACGGCGACGAGCACCAAAGTCATGGTGATCAGCAGCCAGACCGGCAACACCGGCTCCAGGTGGCCCGGGTAGGTGGTGACCGGCTCCAGGAACTTCAGGAACGGCACGCCTTGGTAGAGCACCAAGCCCAGCGCAACAGAGCCGACCGCCAGGATGATCATCGGAATGGTCATCAGCAGCGGCGACTCGTGCGGGTGGCGCTCGGGACCGACCGCTTCGCTGCCCTTCACGGTGTCCTTCTGATCGTGCCAGCGGGCCTTGCCGTGGAAGGTCATGAAGTACAGGCGGGACATGTAGAACGCGGTGATTCCGGCACCGAGCAGGGCAACGGTTCCGAAGACCCACGGCTGCCAGCCGTCACCGGTGAACGCGGCCTCGATGATCTTGTCCTTGGACCAGAATCCGGAGAACGGCGGAACACCGAGGATCGCGAGCCACCCCAGGGCGAAGGTCGCCCAGGTGATCTTCATCGAGGTGCGCCACAGGCCGCCGTACTGACGCATGTTGACGTCGTCGTTCATGCCGTGCATGACCGAACCGGCGCCCAGGAACATCCCGGCCTTGAAGAATCCGTGGGTGACCAGGTGGAAGATCGCGAAGGCGTATCCCACCGGTCCGAGCCCCGCGGCCAGCATCATGTAACCGATCTGGGACATCGTGGAGGCCGCGAGGGCCTTCTTGATGTCGTCCTTGGCGCAACCGACGATGGCACCGAAGAGCAGCGTCACCGCACCGACGATCGCAACCGTCAGTTGGGCGATTGGCGCGGCCTCGAAGATCGCCCCGGCGCGCACGATCAAGTACACCCCAGCGGTCACCATGGTGGCCGCGTGGATCAGTGCCGAGACCGGCGTTGGGCCCGCCATCGCGTCGCCCAACCAGGCTTGTAACGGAACCTGCGCGGATTTACCGCAGGCACCCAAGAGCAGCAGGAGCCCGAGCGCGGTCAGCACCGTGACGTTGGTGCCTTCGACGGCGCCGAACACGGTTTCGTAGTCCACGGCCCCGAAGGTCGCGAACATCAGCATCATCGCGACCAGCAGACCCATGTCACCGACACGGTTCATCACGAAGGCCTTCTTGGCCGCGACCGCGTATTCGGTGCGGTGGTTCCAGAACCCGATGAGCAGGTAGGACGCCAGTCCCACACCTTCCCAGCCGACGAACAGCAGCACGAAGGAGTCACCGAGCACCAGGATCAGCATCGCGGCGATGAACAGGTTCAGGTAGGCGAAGAACCGGCGCCGATCTACGTCGTGGGACATGTAGGCCACGGAGTAGATGTGGATCAGGGTGCCCACGAAGGTGATCAGCAGAGCGAAGGTGATCGAGAGCGGGTCGATGAGCAGACCGGCGGTGACATTCAGGTCACCGGCGTTGATCCACTCGAACATCGGCACACTGGTGCTGCGTGCATCGGGGGCTTGCCCGAGCATCTGCACCAGGATGGCGATCGCTAGTCCGGCGGGCGCCGCTGAAGCCAGCACACCCAGCCAGTGCCCCCAGCGGTCTGTGAGGCGACCGGCCAAGAGCAGCACTGCGGCGCTGGCTAGCGGAATGGCTACCAGCAACCACGCGAGGTTCACTACGTCCACGCGCGCGCCCCCTAGTTCTTCAGCAGGTCGGCGTCGTCAATTGACGCGGACCCGCGGGTTCGGAAGATGGCCACAATGATCGCTAAGCCGATCACTACCTCGGCGGCAGCTACGACCATCACGAAGAACGCCAGCACCTGACCATGCAGGTTGCCGTGCATCCGCGCGAAGGTGACGAACACCAGGTTCGCCGCATTCAGCATCAGTTCAACGCCCATGAACGCGATCAGCGCGTTGCGCCGGGTGAGCACGGCGATACCGCCGATCACGAACAGGATCGCGGCGAGCACGAGGTAGTGCGTCAATGTCATGAGCCCTCCTCCTTTGTGCTCGCGCCTTCGGCGTTGCCTTCGATCTCTTCGATCTGTTCGGTGTCGATCTGGCCTTGCTGGCCGCGGATGCGCAGCACAGTGGTGACCGATTCGGCGATCGGTTCACCGCTGGCGTCCAGCGCCGGCATGTCGGCGGCGTTGTGCCGCGCGTACACACCGGGTCCGGGCTTGGCTGTCACGTTCCCGGTGCCAGCGGCAAATTCTGCCAGACGTTGCTCCACCATTTCGGCTTGCCCCACCTTGGGCTCCACGCGCGGCTTGTGCGCCAGCACGATCGCGCCGACGGCGGCGGTAATCAACAGCGCGGCGGTGAGTTCAAAGACGAAGACGTAGTCACCGAAGATCAGGCGGGCGACACCGACGGCGTTGGTGTCCTCGTTTGCCTGCGCGAGCCCAACCGGCTCGGGCAGGTTGGCGCGGGTGATGAGGGTGGCGAGCAGGATGATCAGTCCGAGGCCGGCGAGCATCGCAATCCAGCGCTGCCCGGTGATGGTCTCGGTGCGGGACTCCGATGCGTCCACACCCACAAGCATGATGACGAACAGGAACAGCATCATGATCGCGCCGGTGTACACGACCACCTGGGTCACGCCCAGGAACGTCGCCTCAAGCATGATGTACATGATCGCGATAGCGATCAGTACGCCAGCCATGCAGACCGCGATCCGCACCGGGCGGCGTCCAAAGATCAAGCTCAGCGCGCCCAGCACCGCCAGCGGTGCCAGCACCCAGAACAGGATCGTTTCCCCGGTGGAGATCTCCAAGAGGGTTTGCGGCTCAGTCATCGCTTAGCCCCTTTGCCTTTGCCGCCGGAACCACTGCGGGCCTCCTTGGCGCTGTCGGTGGCGGCGTGCTGGGCATCATCCAGCGACTCATCATCGGGGCGGTGCTCGCGAACCCACTCCACCTGTTCGGTGGTGGGGCCCGTGACCTCTTCGCGGTAGTAGTTCGTGTCCGAAGTACCAGCGACCATCGGGTGCGGGGCCTTGAGCATGCCCTTGCGCAGCGGCTCCAGGAGCGCATCCTTCTCGAAGATCATCTCTTCACGAGTGGTGCCCGCCAGTTCGTACTCGTTCGTCATCGTCAGCGCCCGGGTGGGGCAGGCCTCGATGCACAAACCGCAGAAGATACAACGCAAGTAGTTGATCTGGTAGACCTTGCCGTACCGCTCGCCCGGTGAGTACTGGGCGCCGGGGGCGTTGTTACCGGCCTCGACGTAGATCGCGTCGGCCGGGCAGGCCCAGGCGCACAGTTCGCACCCGATGCACTTCTCCAGCCCGTCGGCATACCGGTTCAGCTGGTGACGCCCGTGGTACCGCGGGAAGGTCGCAACCTTCTCAAAGGGGTACTGCTCGGTGGCGACCGGCTTGAACATGGTCGACAAACTCACCCCGAAGCCGGCTACCGGCGCGAAGAGTTCGGCCAGTGCGCCCTTTTCAAGGTCGGCGTCTACGTCCAGGTGCGGTTCGCTCTTGCGGCGCTGTACTTTCTTCGACCCGCCAGCACCGGGCCGGGCGACCTTCTTGCCCTTGCCCTGCTCAGCCATCGCCAGTCTCCTTGCCTTGGGGTGAACCGCTGGTCGATGAATCATCCTGTGATTCATCGGCATCATCCGATGCGGCGGTCGCGACTTTCAGTTTGCGCTTCGAGGGCGGCAGCTTCTGGCCCGGTAATGGGGGTACCGGGTAGCCGCCCGCGAAGGCATCAAATTCTTCGGGTTCACCCTCGCTGAGCTTTGCAGCCACATCGCGGGTATCGGTTTCCTTGGGCTCTGGTCGCATCCACAACACAACCGCGATCAGCAGGGCCACACCGGCGCCCACAAACAGCCAGGTCCGCAGGTTGAAGTCGACCATGATCTGGGACAGGTTGGTGAACTGCAGTGCACCCTGCCAGGCGGCCACGACGACAACCCAGATCAGGCCGAAGGGGATGAGGATCTTCCAACCCAGGCGCATGAACTGGTCGTAGCGGAAGCGCAGCAGCGTGCCGCGCAGCCAGACGAACACGAACATCACGGTCCAGAGCTTGAGGATGAACCACAGCACCGGCCACCAGCCCTCGTTCACGCCTGGGATCAGCGAGAACGGCAGCGGTGCGCGCCAGCCACCGAGGAACAGCGTGACCATGATCGCCGAGACGTTGAGCATGTTGATGTATTCGGCCAGGTAGAACCAGGCGAACTTCATCGAGGAGTACTCGGTTTGGTATCCGGCTACCAGTTCACCTTCGGCTTCTGGAAGGTCGAAGGGCAGCCGGTTGACCTCACCGACCATCGAAACGAAGTACAGCAGGAACGCCGGCAGCAGGGCGATCGCCCACCACATGTTCTCCTGAGCCTCCACGATCTGGGAGGTCGCCATCGAACCGGACACGATGAGCACGCTGACCAGCGCCAGGCTCATCGCCAGTTCGTAGGAGATCACCTGGGCGGTGGAGCGCACCGAGCCCAGCAGCGGGTAGGTGGAGCCGGAGGCCCAACCACCTAGGACGATTCCGTAGATTCCCAGGGCGGTGACGCCCAGGAAGAACAGCACCGCGACCGGCATATCGGTCAACTGCAGCGGGGTGATGATGTTGGTGAACGGAATCTGAGCTTCAGGACCAAAAGGCACGACGGCGAAGACCAAGAAGGCGCAGAACACCGAGATCAGCGGGGCGAGGATGTAGATCCCCTTATCCGCCGACTTCACGGTGATGTCCTCTTTGAGGAGCAGCTTCAGAGCATCGGGGATCGACTGCACCAGCCCGAAGGGCCCGCGCACGTTCGGTCCCACGCGCTGCTGCATCCGCGCGATAATCCGGCGTTCAAACCACAGCGCGAACAGCACCGAGATCAGCAGGAACAACAGGATGAACACGGCCTTGCCGATCATCACCCAGATGGTGTCGTTGCTGAAGTCCGCAGCGGGAGCTGCCGGGCTGGCAGTCGCGGCGATGAGGTTCATTCGTTGGCCTCCTCATTGGCCGAAAGCGCCCGGGAGGCCGCTTCGATGGTGACCCGTCCGCCGGCGGTGACGCCGAGCATCCGGTGCACCGACGATCCCGGAGAGTGCTCCGGTAGCCACACCACCTGCTCCGGCATTGGGGTGAGGACCGCGGGCACGGTGATGGTGCCCTTGGGTCCGGTGATGGTGACCCGTTCGCCCTCGCGCACACCGCTGGCAGCGGCGGTCTCGGCGGACATCCGGACCACGGGACGGTGGGCGGTGCCCGCCAAGTGCGGTTCGCCGTCCTGGCCGCGGGCGGCGTCAAGCATCAGCCGCCAGGTCGCCAGGATCGCTTCGTTGCCGGCACCGGGAACGTCCGGGGCGGTGAACGGAATCGCCGGCGCATCGGCCGCCATTCCGTTCCAGCCGCCGAGTTCGGCCAGCTCCTGGTGAATCTCTTGCACCGAACCGGTTCCGAGGTTGTACCCGAGCTGTTCGGCGAGCAGGTCCAGTACCCGGCCGTCGGTGACCTCGTGGTTACTGAACACCGCTTCGAACGGGCGCGGGCGGCCTTCCCAGGTCAGGAAGGTTCCGGACTTGCTCACCGGCGGCGCAATCGGGAAGACCACATCGGCGTACTGGGTCACCTGCGACTCGCGGACCTCGAGCTGAACGACGAACCCGGCTGCGTGAACGCTGCGGATCGCGCGTTCGGCTGCGGCCGGATCGGCCAGGTCGGAGATGTCCACGCCACCGATCAGCAGACCGGCCAACTCACCGTCGGCTGCCGCCGCCAGGGTTTGGGCCAGATCGCGTCCCGGAGCCTGCGGGAGTGACTCGGTTGACCACAGGGCCGCCAGGTCTACGCGCGCCTCGGCGTCTTCCACGATCCGGCCACCGGGCAGCAGGCCCGGGAGCAGACCGGCCTCGACGGCGCCACGGTCGCCAGCGCGTCGCGGCATCCACGCCACGCGAGCATCGCGGGCTTGGGCATACCGCAGCAGCGCACTGAAGGCGCCGGGGCTGGAAGCCAAGCGCTCACCGGCGAGTACGACCACTCCGCTGGCGGTCAGGGCCTGCAGCAGGTCCTCACTCACGCCCTCCGGGGCAGTGCCAGCGGCCAGCGCATCCAGGACGCCCGCTTCGGCGCCCGGGACGCTGGTGATGACGTCGGCGCGCAACTTGGTGCTGCCGCGCGAGGCCAGCGGTGCAACGGTTGCAACATTCACCTTGCCCGCCAGCACGCCCTTGCGCAGACGCAGGAACACGGTTCCGGCCTCTTCTTCGGGCTCGAACCCGACGAGCAGCACCTGCGGGGCGGACTCCAGGTCGGCGAAGGTGACGTCCATGGCGCTGGAAGCGACCTTGTGCGCCAGGAACTGGGCCTCTTCGTCACTGGAGACACGAGCGCGGAAGTCGATATCGTTGGTGCCCAGGGCCACCCGTGCGAACTTGGACCAGGCGTAAGAATCCTCGAGGGTCAGTCGGCCGCCGGGCAGCGCTCCCACACCGCCATCGGCGATCGCCTGCGCCAGACCCTTCGCGGCCACATCCAGGGCCTCGGGCCAGCTGGCGTCGACGAGCTCTCCAGTCTGTTCATCGCGGACCAAGGGATTGGTCAGGCGATCCGGCGCGCTCTGCCACGCGAAGGCGAAGCGGTCCTTGTCGGTGATCCACTCTTCGTTGACCGTCGGGTCGTCACCTGCGAGGCGGCGCACCACCACGCCACGGCGGGAGTCCACCCGGATCGCTGACCCGCACGCGTCGTGTTCGGCGATCGTGTCGGTGGAGACCAGATCGAACGGGCGTGAGCGGAACCGGTAGGTCGCCGAGGTCAGCGCACCAACCGGGCAGATCTGGATGGTGTTACCGGAGAAGTAGGAAGAGAACGGGCGCCCGGAGACGTCCGTGGCAGCAGCCCCCACCGAAGACACCGCTCCCCCGCGAAGTCCGCCTTCGCCGTCGGGCCCGGTGAGTTCTTCGGCGCTTTCGTGACCAACGGGGTGGTCATCACCGAGTGGGGTGAAGCCGAGGATGGCCTCATCGAACGTGCCGATCTGTTGGGCCTTTTGGCCGTGCGCGCCGCCGCGGCCCGGGGATCCGCCACCGCGACCCTGCAGGTCGATGAACGGGTCACCGGCGATCTCATCGGAGAAGCGGGTGCAGCGCTGGCACAGGATGCAGCGGTCGCGGTCCAGAAGGATCTCGGTGGAGATCTTGATGGGCTTGGGGAAGGTCCGCTTGACCACGTTGAACCGAGAGTCCGGCGCGCCGTTGCTCATCGCCTGGTTCTGCAGCGGGCACTCTCCACCCTTGTCGCAGACCGGGCAGTCCAACGGGTGGTTGATGAGCAGGAACTCCATCTGGGCGTGCTGGGCCTTGTCGGCGACCTCGGAGGAGTGCTGGGTGGAGACCACCATGCCTTCGCTGACTTCCAGGGTGCAGGAGGTCTGCGGCTTGGGCATCGGGCGGACGTTGCCCTCGCGGTCCGGGGCTGCCACCTCCACCAGGCACTGGCGGCAGGCGCCGGCCGGCTTGAGCAGCGGGTGGTCGCAAAACCGCGGGATTTGGATCCCGATCTGTTCGGCGGCACGGATCACCAACGTGCCCTTAGGGACGCTGACTTCGATCCCGTCGATGCTCAGCGTCACCCCATCGGCGGGGCTGACCTCGGCGGACTTGCTTGAGGTGGTCGCTGTCATCGGGTCACTCCAGAGAACGCAGCGTTGGCTTCATACGGGAACAGTTCCCATGCCGGGGTGTGCACACCCTGCTCGAATTCCTCGCGGAAGTGCTTGATCCCGCTCTTGATCGGGGCAGCGGCCGCATCGCCGAGGGCGCAGAAGGAACGGCCTTCGATGTTGCCTGCCACGTCCAGCAGCAGATCGACATCCGATTCGCTGCCTTCACCGGCTTCGAGGCGGTGCAGGATCTGCTTTAGCCAGAAGGTGCCCTCCCGGCAGGGGGTGCACTTTCCGCAGGATTCGTGGGCGTAGAAGTCGGTCCAGCGCGCCACACAACGCACCACGGAGGTGGTTTCGTCGAAGATCTGCAGGGCGCGGGTCGCGAGCATTGAGCCCACTCCCCCGACCGATTCGTAGTCCAGGGGCACATCGAGGTGCTCATCGGTCAGGATCGGCGTGGAGGACCCACCGGGGGTCCAGAACTTCAACTGGTGGCCATCGCGCACACCGCCAGCCATGTCCAGCAGCTCGCGCAGGGTGATTCCCAGCGGGGCTTCGTACTGGCCGGGGCGGGTCACGTGACCGGAGAGGGAGAACAGGCCGTGGCCCTTGGACTTTTCGGTCCCCATGGAGGTGAACCAGTCCGCTCCCAGGCGCACAATCGAGGGCACCGAAGCGATGGACTCCACGTTGTTCACCACGGTGGGCCGGGCGTACAGACCCGCGACGGCGGGGAACGGCGGCTTCAGGCGGGGCTGCCCGCGGCGGCCCTCCAGGGAGTCCAGCAGCGCGGTCTCTTCACCACAAATGTAGGCACCGGCACCGGCGTGCACGGTGACTTCCAGGTCATATCCGGTACCGAGGATGTCCTTGCCCAGCAGGCCGGCGGCCTTGGCCTCGGCCACGGCGGCCAGCAGTCGGCGGTACACGTGCACCACTTCGCCGCGCAGGTAGATGAAGGCGTGGTGGCAGCCGATCGCTGCGGAGGTGATCGCCACCCCCTCGATGAGCGCGTGCGGGTTGGCCAGCATCAGCGGGATGTCTTTGCAGGTACCCGGCTCGGACTCATCGGCGTTCACTACGAGGTAGCGGGGTCCACCGTCGTTAGGGGGCAGGAAGCCCCACTTCATCCCGGTGGGGAAGCCGGCGCCGCCACGGCCGCGCAGGCCGGAGTCCTTGACCGCGGCGATCAGGTCACCTGGATCGGTGTCCAGTGCCTTGCGCCACGCCTGGTAGCCAAACGCCTTGTCCTGGTAGGCCGACAGGGTCCAAGACTGCTCTTGGTCCCAGATGTCGGAGAGCACAGGGGTCAACGTCGTCATCGGTTCACCGCCGGACCATCGTTGGGAGAGTCCGAATCGGGATCGGCCGCTTGGGCTTCTTCCGGCTCGGCCTCTGGATCGGGTTCATCGCCTGCTTCTTCGGCTTCGCCGGGACCCGAGGGGCTCACGTCGCCACCGGAAACCGGTTGACGCTCCGCCGAAGACTGCTCTTCGCCAACAGTGGGGCCTTCGCCGGCGCTGCCAGCGCCCTGCGGCTGGTCACCTTGGGCGGGTTGCGGCTGCTCGGCATCGTCACCGAATTCCGGTGCGTGCCAGTTGTTTTCGCGGGAGATCTCAAGCCCGGCCAACGTCGCCGGACCGGCACCGACTCCTTCGGAGGCGCGACCGTCGTCGAACCCTGCCAGCACCCGGGAGACCTCTTTGAAGGTGCCAACGGTGTTGGCACCTCGCGTTGGGGAGACCGGTTCGCCGCGCAGGATCGCATCGACGGTCTCGATCGCGGTGGTGGGGTTGATGTTGTCGAAGAATTCCCAGTTGATCATCAGCACCGGGGCGAAGTCGCACGCCGCGTTGCACTCCAGGCGTTCCAGGGTGATCTTGCCGTCTTCGGTGGTCTCATCGTTGCCGATTCCCAGGTGCTCGGAGAGGCGGTCGAAGATGATGTCTCCGCCCATCACTGCACACAGGGTGTTGGTGCATACGCCCACGGTGTATTCACCGTTGGGACGGCGCTTGTACTGGGAGTAGAACGTGGCAACGGCCGATACCGAGGCCCGGGACAGGTTCAGCACATCGGCGCAGAACGCGATCCCCGCCGGTGAAACGTAGCCGTCGTGGGACTGAACCAGGTGCAGCAGCGGCAGGAGGCCCGAACGAGGTTCGGGGTACCGGGCCAGGATCTGATCGGCGTCGGCCCGCAGGGAGTCGATCACCTCGGGGCTGTAGCCGCCTTGTTGGGTAGCCATCAGCGGTCCACCCCTCCCATCACGGGGTCGATTGATGCGACGGCGACGACGACGTCAGCCACGCTGCCGCCTTCGCACATCACGCCGAGCGCTTGCAGGTTGTTGAACGAGGGGTCACGGAAGTGTGCGCGATACGGGCGCGTTCCGCCGTCGGACACCAGGTGCACGCCGAGGGTGCCCTTGGGGTGCTCGATCTGGGTGAAGACCTGGCCCGCGGGTACCCGGAATCCTTCGGTCACCAGCTTGAAGTGGTGAATGAGGGATTCCATCGAGGTGCCCATGATCTTGCGGATGTGCTCCAGGGAGTTCCCCTGCCCGTCACTGCCGACCGACAGCTGCGCCGGCCAAGCGATCTTCTTGTCCGCGACCATCACCGGGTGCTTGCCCTTGCGGTCCTGAGCTTCGATGCGGTCAATGACCTGCTGGACGATCTTGAGGGACTCGCGCATCTCGGCGAACCGGAGCACCACGCGGGAGTAGGAGTCGGCGTCGGTGGACACCGGGACCTCGAAGTCGTAGTTCTCATACCCGCAGTACGGGTCGGCCTTGCGCAGGTCGAAGGGAATTCCGGCCGAGCGCAGCAGCGGGCCGGTGGTTCCCAGAGCGGTGGCGGCAGCTAGCGGCAGCACCCCAACGCCCTTCATCCTGCCGATGAAGATCGGGTTCTTCAGGCTGAGCTTTTCCAGGTCGGCGATGGAGCGGTGGATCTCGGGGATCTTGTCCCGCACCAGCTTCGGCAGTCCACCGGGCAGGTCTTGGGCGACGCCGCCGGGACGCACGTAGGCGTGGTTCATCCGCAGGCCGGTGATCGCTTCGAAGATCCGCAGGATCTCTTCACGACCGCGGAATGCCGAGGTCATCATCGTGGTGGCGCCGAGTTCGTTACCGCCGGTACCGATCGCGATCATGTGCGAAGAGATCCGGTTGAGCTCCATCAGCAGCACCCGGATCAGGTTGGCGCGCTCGGGCACGTCGTCGGTGATCCCGAGGAGCTTTTCCACGGCCAGGCAGTAGCCGACCTCTTGGAAGAACGGCGCTACGTAGTCCATCCGGGTGCAGAAGGTCACGCCCTGGGTCCAGGTGCGGTACTCCATGTTTTTTTCGATGCCGGTGTGCAGGAACCCGATGCCGCCGCGAATTTCGGTGACGGTCTCACCCTCGATCTCCAGGACCAGGCGCAGCACGCCGTGGGTGGAGGGGTGCTGGGGGCCCATGTTGACGACGATCTTCTCGTCGCCAGCGCGTCGCGCTTCGTCGACGATCTCGTCCCAGTCGCCTCCGGATGCGGTGTACTCCCCGCCGCCGGTGGTGTAGTCAGGCGCTGCGCCTGGTGCGGTGGCTGACATCAGTTGTAGGACCTCCGCTGATCCGGGGCGGGCACGGTCGCGCCCTTGTACTCGACTTCGATACCGCCCAAGGGGTAATCCTTGCGCTGGGGGTGTCCCGGCCAGTCATCGGGCATCTGAATGCGCGCCAGCGAGGGGTGTCCGTCGAAAATGATTCCGAAGAAGTCCCACGCCTCGCGCTCGTGCCAGTCGTTGGCCGGGTAGATGCTGGTGAGGGTCGGAATGTGGGGGTCGGCGTCGGCGACGGCGACCTCGAGCCGGATGGTCCGGTTGTGGGTGATGGAGTACAGCGGGTACACCGCGTGCAACTCGCGTCCCACATCGCCCGGGTAGTGCGCGCCGGACACTCCGAGGCAGATTTCGAACCGCAGGTCCTGATCATCGCGCAGCGACTTGGCCACCAGTTGCAGGTGCTCGCGGGTGATGTACAAGCTCAGTTCGTCTCGGAACACCACGACCTTTTCCACGGCGTCATCGAAGGCCACGCCGGCTTCTTCGAGCACTTCGGCGAGCACGTCCACGACCTCATCGAAGTACGAGCCGTAGGGCCGGTCCGAGGGGCCGGGCATCGCGATGGTGCGGACCAGGCCTCCGAACCCGGAGGTGTCCCCCGAGCCGTTGATCCCGAACATCCCAGAACGGGTGCCGATGATGTCCAGGGGCGCGCGGGCGCCGCGCTGGACGGCGTTTTGCCCGCCAGCCTCCTGGGCCTCGTGCGCCACGTCCTTGTTCGACGTCGAGTCGCCGGTGGGTTCACCGACTACCGCGTCGTCGCGGTCCTTCTCGGTCACGCCAGTTGCCCCTTCATTTCGTGAGTGGGTACGGCGTTCAGAGCGGCCGCCTCGATCTGGCGGACGGCTTCGGCGCGGTTGGCGCCTAGCGGGGCGCCCTTGATGACCTGGTTGTGCAGTTCCAGGATCGCGTTGATGAGCATCTCCGGCCGCGGCGGGCAGCCGGGTAGGTAGACGTCCACGGGCAGCACGTGGTCAACGCCCTGCACCACGGCGTAGTTGTTGAACATTCCGCCGGAGGAGGCGCACACACCCATGGAGATAACCCACTTGGGGTCAGACATTTGGTCGTACACGGTGCGCACCACGGGGGCCATCTTCTGGCTCACGCGGCCCGAGACGATCATCAGGTCTGCCTGGCGCGGGGAGGCCCGGAAGACCTCCATGCCGAAGCGGGAGATGTCGAACCGCGGGGTACCTGCGGCCATCATCTCGATCGCGCAGCAGGCTAATCCCATCGTCACCGGCCACATCGAGGATGAGCGCACCCATCCCACGAGGTCCTCAACCTTGCCCAGGACGAACCCGGAGGGGAGTTTCTCTTCAAGTCCCATGTTTACTCTCCTTTAGTCCCAGTCCAGTCCGCCGCGACGCCATTCGTAAACGAACGGCACAGTGATCAGCACCAAGAAGCTGATCATCGCAACTAGGCCGAACATGGCGAGTTCGCTGAATGCCACGGCCCACGGGTACAGGAACACCACTTCGATATCGAAGACGATGAACGTCATTGCCACGAGGTAGTACTTCACCGGGAAACGGCCGGTACCACGCGAGTTCTGGCTCGGCTGGATACCGCACTCGTAGGCGTCGACTTTGATCTTGTTGTAACGCTGGGGTCCGATGAACCTGCTCGCCACCAGTCCGCCGGCGCCCATCAGGAACGCCAGACCGGCAAGGATCAGAATCGGAACAAACGGGTTAGTCATGGGTCCTCATTCCTCACGCAGCCCGCACCACGTGGGTCAGGGTAGTGATCAGGCGGTCTGAGATGTCCCCACCGCGCGTGTCGTAACAGTCGGAAAGCAGTTTGAGCACCAGCTTCATCAGCATCGGTCGAGGCAGCCCGTACTTGGTGCACAGCCGCATCACTTCGGGGCGCTCGATGAGCCGCACGAAGTGCCGGCCCAGGGTGAAGTAGCCGCCCAGGTCCGAGCGCATCCGCTCGGGGTAGGTGGCCAGTGCGCGTTCGCGGCCGAGGTCGCTGGTGCGGGCCTTGGCCTGAGCGATGACATCGGCGGCGATCCGCCCGGCCTGCAGGCCGTAGGCGATCCCCTCACCGTTGAACGGGGAGACCATGCCGCCGGAGTCCCCAACGAGCATCAGACCGCGGGTGTACATCGGGCCGCGGTTGAATGCCATCGGCAGGGCCGCACCGCGGACCGGACCGATCTGGTTTTCGGGAGTGAACTCCCATTCGGCTGGTGCGTTGCGCATCCAGGTGGCCATTAGGCCCTTGTAGTCCAGTTGGGTAGCGCGCGCGGTGGAGCTGACCGATCCCAGTCCAACGTTCGCGGTGCCATCACCCAGGGCGAAGATCCAGCCGTAGCCGGGCAGCAGCGCCGAGGCGTTCGGCTCGCCCTCCCACAGCTCCAGGTGCGATTCCATCCACTCATCATCGTGGCGTGGGGTGTTGAAGTAGGTGCGAACCGCGACGCCCATCGGGCGGTCGTCGCGCTTGGCCAGGCCCATCCGGGTCGCCATCCGTGCCGAGACGCCGTCGGCGGCGACGACGACGGGCGCGTGCAGGGTCTTTTCGGCACCGTCATCGCCGGGGAGCTTGCGTCCCGAGGCGTCGACCTTGCGAACCGTGACACCAATCACACGCCCGGTGCGCTCGTGTAGCACCGGTCCGGTGACGTTCATGCCCTCCATCAGCACCGCTCCGGTGCTGCGCGCGTGAAACGCCAGGGTCTGATCCAGGGACTCCCGGGACTTGGCTAGGCCGTAGTCGGGGTAGCGGTCGATCTGCGGCCAGGGCAGGTGCACCACGTGCCCGCCGCCGTGCACGCGCAGGCCCTTGTTACGCATCCAGCCGTCTTCGGCGTTCATGGGCACGCCCATCCGCACGAGTTCGGCGACCGCGCGCGGGGTCAGCCCATCTCCGCAGATTTTGTCTCGAGGGAAGGTGGACTTCTCCAGGAGCAACACGTGCAGGCCCGCAGCAGCGAGGTAATGAGCGGTCGCTGAACCAGCCGGACCGGCACCGACGACGATTGCGTCAGCGTCGACATCGGGAGAATTGACCACGGTGGCCACGTTGACCGCATCCTCCTCTTCGGATTTCATTACAAAGCGAGCTGGCACTAGCACGTATTTTCGTTGCGGTTGCAACGATTCACGGCACCACCATCGACCGGCGATGACCCGCGTGCGAGCCGTTAGGCACAGGGCGCACCAAACACACGCACATCCAGGCTACCCCCGTCGGCGGACCCGCGAGCGCAAGCCTGCCCCGGTATCCCAAATCGTTGCAAATCCGCGAATTTATGTGACGCCACCCTTGCTTTAATGACGCGCGGATCGGGCCGAGGGATCAGCAGCCAACCGGCCTCCTCAGGCCACCCCGGCCGCTCCCCCCGACTTCGTCAATCTCCCGCCGAGCGAGTCAATTTCCCGCCCACCGAGTCAACCGCCGTGACGAGGTCGACGGGGGTTTGACGAAGTCAGCGACGGGTGGTGGGGCTAGACGGGCTTGGTGGCCCGGTGCAGCGCGACGATCCCGCCGCTGAGGTTGCGGTAGCCCACGCCCCGCCACCCGGCCTGGTGCAGGATCGCGGCCAGCGCCCGCTGATCGGGCCACTGCGCGATGGACTCCGAGAGGTAGTCATAGGCCTCGGTGTTGGAGCTCACCACCTTGGCCACCTTGGGCAGGATCTGGTCGCGGTAGAACCCATACAGTCCGCGCCAGGCGGTGTTCGGCGGGGTCGAGAATTCCGAGATCACCAGCCGGCCGCCCGGTTTGGTGACGCGCGCCATCTCGGTCAGCCCGGCGGCGGTGTCCACGATGTTGCGCAACCCGAAGGAGATCGTCACCACATCGAAGGTGTCATCGGCGAACGGCAGCGCCATTGCATCGCCCACCACGAACGCGATGTCCGGTCGGCGGGCCTTGCCCACGGCGACCATCCCGGCAGAGAAGTCGCACGGCACAACTTGGATTCCGGCGTCGGCGTAGTCCTCACTCGACGTCCCCGTGCCCGCGGCCAAATCCAGGACCCGCTCCCCCGGCTTGGCGTTCACCGCGTCCCAGGCCGCGCGGCGCCACAGGCGGTCCATCCCGATCGACAGCACATCGTTGGTGATGTCGTAGTTGGCGGCAACGTCGTCGAACATGCCCGCAACCGCGCGCGGGTCTTTATCCAGTGAGGCTCGTGACATAGATCCCATCATGGCGCAGCCGAAGCCGAGCGAACTACAACTAGGCTGATGGTTGATGTCCGCTTCCATCGAACACCCCTCGGCAGGCGCCGCACAGTTGCTGGTGCGCACCCGAGAATTGCGGGCCCCCGGCCTCAGCGCTGCGGAACTCGTGAACCTGCTGCCCTCCCCGCAAGCGCGCGGCGTGCAGGTGTGGTTGCGCCGCGGCGAAGGCATCGTCGGGTGGGGCGAGGCAGCACGGATCACCACCAGCGGAGCGGGCCGGTTCGCCGACGCTGCCGCCGCGTGGCGCGACCTGGCCGACCGTGCCGTGGTGCGCGACGACGTCGACGCCCCTGGCACCGGACCGGTCGCCTTTGGTTCGTTCGCCTTCTCCAAGCACTCCGCGGCCACCAGCACCCTCGTGGTCCCTGAGGTGCTGATCGGCCATCGCGATGGCCGCACGTGGATCACCACGACCAGCGTCACCGCCGAACTCACCCCCGCCCCGACCCTCGCGCAGCTGCGGGCCCAAGCTCAGCCGCATTTACCCGCCGCTGAGGTCACGCCGAGGCCCGGCGCACTGGCGCCGCAGCAATGGGTGGACGCGGTCCAGGCCGTCATCGACAGGATCCGCTCCGGCGATGTAGCCAAGGTAGTGATGGCTCGCGATGAGCGGCTGGAACTGTCCGCCCCGCTGGATGTTCGGCGCTCGCTCGCCACCCTGGTGGAGGCCTACCCCACCTGCTGGACCTTCGCCGTCGACGGTCTGATTGGGGCGACCCCGGAACTCTTGGTGCGCCGCGAGCGCGGCCTGGTCGCTTCTCGCGTCCTGGCCGGGACGATCCGGCGTAGCGGCGACGACGAGGCCGACCTAGCCACCGCCGCGTCATTGGCGCGTTCCTCCAAGGATCTGGAGGAGCACGAGTTCGCCGTGGAGTCCCTGACTCGGTCGCTGCGCCCATTCGCGGCCTCCACCAACGCCCCGGAGACCCCGTTCGTGCTGCACCTGCCGAACGTGATGCACCTGGCTACCGACGTCACCGCGGTGCTCGATCACGAGCACGCGCAGATGAGTTCGTTGGATCTGGCCGCCGCGCTGCACCCCACCGCGGCGGTGTGCGGCACCCCCACCCAGATCGCGGCCGATGTGATCGCCGAGCATGAGCAGATGGACCGGGAGCGTTATGCCGCTCCCGTTGGGTGGGTCGGAGCCGACGGCGATGGCGAGTGGGGAATCGCGCTGCGGTGCGGGCAAGTCGAGCAAGGGGATCGCGAACTGCGGCTGTTCGCCGGGTGCGGCATCGTTTCCGCCTCCGACCCGGTCGCCGAGTTGCGCGAATCCGAGGCGAAGCTGAGTCCGATGCACACGGCGCTCGCCGGCGGCTGAGGTCCGCCCGCGCGAAGCGCGCGCCGTGTACCGAATCTGCTGCCAACTGCCCACTCCGGGGCACCAGAACGCACGCCGTGTACCGAATTTGTTGTCAGGCGGCCCGGGGGCCAAGGCAGGACAGCTAAGAACAGGACAGCTAAGAACAGGACAGCTAAGAGCAGGCGTCGTTCACCAGGTCGCGCCACGGGCGCACCAGCGCCGGGTCAACGTGCTCATCAAACGACCGGCCCGGCCGAGCCGCGGAGCCGATGTGAAATCCCCGCACGCCGGCCTGCGCCAGCACCGGGACATGCTCGGGGGCCAGCCCTCCCCCGGCCAGGATCAGCGGCGCACTCTCGGGATCGGACTGCGCGAACTGCGCGAGCCCCTGCACCCCGGCACCAAGGCCCTGCGCGTACCCGGCGGTGAGCACCTGATCGCAGCCGTGGTCGCGCACCACCGGCCACGCGCTCGCGCGGTCCTCGCTGGCATCGATCGCCCGGTGAAACGTCCACGGCAACGGGGTGCCGTCCAACACCTGTTCACAGACCGCTGCATCGACGGCGCCGGCGGCATCTAGGAAACCGAGCACGAGCCCATCGGCACCGGCGGAGCGGTAATCGCGCACCAACCGCGCCAGTTTGTTGACCGCGCCCGGGTCGGCGCCGAATCCGGCGTCCAGGCGAACCATGGCCCGTACCCCTATCGACACCCTGGCGGCTGTCTGTTCAACCAGGGCGGCCGAAGGTGAGAGCCCGTCGTGGTCCATCGTGCCGAGCAGCTCGACGCGGTCGGCTCCCGCGTCTTGCGCGGCCAGCGCGTCATCGGCGCTCAGCGCGATGACTTCCAGTACCGGACTCATACGTCCTCCAGCCCGGACCGCACGGCCTCAGTCCGCCGTTCCGTCGAGTTCCACGTCCTCATAGGTGGAGCCGGCGGGTACCTGGCGTGCGGTGTCATCGCCATTCAGCGTGACATCGCCGCGGATCGTGACATCGGCTTCGAACGTCCAGTCGCCATTCACCGTGAACGACGAAGCCCCCAACAGCGACGGCACATTCTCAAGCCGAGCGTCGAAGTCGTTGATGAGTTTGTAGTAGTCGGAGTCGAGCTTCACCAGCGGCGGGTCGGTGCGCTGCGTGAGGGTGAAGTCCGTCGCCAACTCAAAAGAGTCCGAGCGCAGCAACAGCAGATCGTTGGTGGTCTTTACGGGCCGGAACCGGCTGCGCTCCACCTCGATGGCCTGCGCGCCGGAGAACACCTGCACCGCCGATCCGGCGCCGGTCTCAATCTGGTACACCGCCGGGGAACTGGAATCGGAGGGGTCCACGGTCTTGAGGTTGCGGATCATCGGCAGTCCCAGAACGCCGTCGCGCTCGGACAGGGTCTCGCGCAGCACCTGCAGGTCAAACCACAGGTTGTTGGTGTGGAAGTACGGGTGCACGTGCAGGTCCTGGGCCACCTCAAGGTCCTCATCGGGAATCTGAGCGGTGTCCCGCAGCACGAGCTGGCCATCGGACCGGCGGCGCACCAGGTGCCCGCCCTTGACGTCAGCCGGGGTGCGCTTGCACACCTCGGCGGCGTACGGGGCGCCGCTGGCGGCGAACCAGGCAGCCACTTGCGGGTCGGGCGCGGCACCGAGGTTGTCGGCATTGGACATGCTCGCGTACCGGTACCCGGCTTCCAGCAACCGGTCCAGCAGACCGGAGGTGTCCAGTGCGGTGTACAGGTCACCGTGACCTGGCGGGCACCACTCCAGGGAGGGGTCCGCGGGCCAAGTCACTGGCGCCAGGTCCTCGACGGTGAGCTTCGGCTCGCGGTTTTGCAGGAAGTCCAGGCCCAGGCCGTCCACCTCCAGGTCCGGGTAATCCGCGAGCGCCGCAAGGCTGTCATCACGGGTCCTAAAGGAGTTCATCAGCAACAGCGGCAGCTTCGCGTCCCAGGCTTTGCGGGCGTACCGCACCTGGCCAACGATGATGTCTAGGAACGACTTCCCCGGGCGCACTTGCAGTAGCGACTTGGCCTTGTCCATACCCATCGAGGTGCCCAGCCCACCGTTGAGCTTGAGCACCACGGTTTGCGACATCGCCTGGCGCACCTGGGCCTCACTGGCCTCATGCTCGTTGACGTGCGGCACCTGGACCAGAGGTTCCACATCGGCCTCGGGCACCAGCCCCGTCGCTCCCGAAGCGAGTTCGCCGTACAGGTGACTGAACACGTCGATGGCGCGGGGGTGAACCCCACCGTCTCGCATCTTTTGCTGGGCTTGTTCAAGACTCATGGCACAACCGTAGCCACCCTGGCGACCGTGGCGCATTCGCAGGCCAACCCGCCGTCATCGGACTCCGGTTTAGGCACTGCCAGATACGGCGGCGCGCACGTGGGCATACAGGTCCAGCCACCGTTCCCTGGCGGTGTCGGAGTCCAGGCGCACCTCCAGCACCTCCCGGCCCCGGGGCGGGGTCTGCAGCGCCTCGTGCAAATCCTGCGCGTCCTCCAAGGCGCGATACCGGGCACCGAACCCGCTCGCGAGTTCGGCAATCGCGATGCCCTGTGGGGTCTGAAACATCCGCGGGTACACCTCGGCGTACTCGCTTTGCCCATGTTCCAGGGTCGCGAAGATCGACCCGCCGTCATCGTTGAGCACGATCACCTGCAGGTCCACCGCCTTCTCCAACGGACCGACCGCCAGCCCTCCGACGTCGTGCTGGAAGGTCAAGTCGCCCATGATGGCGCGCACCGGACCGCCGGTGGCGAGCGCGATTCCGCTGGCAGTGGAGATGGTGCCGTCGATCCCGGACAGGCCCCGGTTAGCCAGCACCGGCGCGCTGGTGAAGTGCTCCCCGCAGCCGGCGGCGAGGTCCGCGTCGCGCACCGCCATCGAGGCGCCCAGCAGCACCGGCATCGCAGCGGCGTGGGCCCCCAGCACCCGGTTTGCCACTACCGGCCCGCATAGGCTCTGGCCAGCGAAGGCCTCATCCAGCGCCCGCCGGGCCTGCTCCGACGCCTGCGTCCAGGTCTGCAACCAGTCCCGTTCTTCCGGTTCGGGATCATCGAGAACGACGACGGCGTCAGTCACCAGATCTGCGGTGCCGGCCACGTCCACCCATTGTGGGCCGCGCGCGATGACGACCATCTCGACCTCATCGCGGCTGAGCAGCGCGGTCACCTGCCGTGACAGCGTCGGGCGCCCGAACACCACCACCCGCTGCACCTGGCCACCGAGCAGCTCGGCCAGGACCTGCGGAGCGGCCACGGCGTGACGATGTCCGCGCAGTCCTGAGGTGGGCTCGGCGAGCACCGGCCAGCCAGCGGCGTCGGCGAACGTGGCCGCCGCCGGCCCGGCGTCATCGCCGGCGACGATGATGGTGCGCGGGCCACGGCGCAGCAGCGTGGGCATCGCCTCGCGAGTGGGGGCTTTCGGGATCACCCCGTGGGCGCTGACCCGCGGCGGCTCCCAGGCATCGGCCGGCGTCAGCGGCGGGGCGAAGGCGACGTTCAGGTGCACCGGACCGGGGTTATCGGTGCGCGCACCGGTGGCGGCGCTCACCGCCCGCAGCACCGCTTGGCTCACGCCGGCACCGGCCGTGGCTGGTGTGCGCGCGGCGGGGATCTCGCCCTGCCAGCGCACCGCGTTGCCGAAGAGTCGGGCCTGATCGGTGGTCTGATTCGCGCCGACTCCGCGAAGTTCGTGCGGACGATCGGCGCTGATGACGATCAGCGGGAGCATCGAGTGCGAGGCCTCGAGCACTGCCGGATGCAGGTTCGCTACCGCGGTACCCGAGGTGGTGACCACTGCCGCTGGCCGGTGGCGGGCGATCCCGAGCGCGACGAATCCGGCGCTGCGTTCATCGGCGCGCACCACGGCCTGCAACAGACCGGCGCCCTGCGCGGCGTGCAGTGCATAGGCCAGCGGCGCGCTGCGGGATCCGGGCGCGATTACCACATCGCGCACCCCGGCGCCTACGAGCGCGGTAATCACTTGTCGGGCGGTCATCGCCGCGGGATGGTCGGGAGAATTCATGACGCTCCTGGCCTGTGCATGGCTGACATTCTTCCGTGCCACCGGGCCGTCGTCGACTCATCGGCCGCGCACGCTTCCAAGAGCTCAGCATCGGGCTCGATGCGGCCGACGGGAAGCATTCCTTGCTCCGGGAGCAGCGGACGGTCGGTGACGTCCCGCTGCAGCAGCGAAACGGTGGCCAGGCCGCAGGCGTAGGGAAGTTCGGGCAGCGCCGCCGCGAGCGCCAGCCCGGCGGCGATTCCCACCGAGGTTTCCAGCGCCGAGGAGACCACCGCGGGCAGCCCCACGTCTTGGGCGATCCGCAGCGCCCGGTTCACCCCACCGAGGGGTTGAACCTTGAGCACCACCACGTCCGCGGCCTGCGCTCGGGCCACCGCCATCGGGTCGTCGGCACGCCGGATCGACTCATCGGCCGCGATCGGAATGTCGCAGCGCCGGCGCACGTGCGCCAAGTCCGCAACGCTGGGGCAGGGCTGCTCGGCGTACTCCAGGCCGCCTGCGGCCTTATCGAGCACGCGCAGCCGGGCGAGTGCGGTATCGATGTCCCAGGCGGCGTTGGCGTCGATGCGGATCTTGCCGGCGGGGCCGATGGCGTCCCGGACGGCTTCCAGCCGCTCTTGTTCATCGGCGAGGTCCTGCCCGGGCTCGGCGACCTTCACCTTGGCCGTGGAGCAACCACTGGTGCGGACCAGTTCGGCGGCCCGCTGGCCCGAAACCGCCGGGATCGTCACGTTCACCGGGATCTGCTCGCGCAGCGGCGCCGGCCACGGTTCATCGGCGCTGGCGCGGGCGGCCTGCCACCAGGTGCGGGATTCCTCATCGTCGTAATCCCAGAACGGTGAGAACTCAGACCACCCGGCGTCCCCGTGGATAAGGACGCCCTCACGCACATCGATCCGGCGAAACCTGGTGCGCATCGGAATCGAGTACACGACTGGGCTAGGCATCGGTCCAGGATAGGTGCGCCGGCGCGTACAGTGCTGCGTGTGAATCACGGTGCCCAGAATCCTGTGTCCGAGCTCTTTGATCCCGCGCGTTGGCGCCCGGTTGAGGGTTTCGATCTGACCGACATCAGCTATCACCGCGGTGTGCAGCGGGACGGCGATGAGGTCACCGACTTACCGGTGGTCCGGATCGCCTTCGATCGCCCCGAAGTGCGTAATGCTTTTCGTCCGCACACCGTGGATGAATTGTTCAAGGTGCTGGATCACGCGCGGATGACGCCGGATGTCGCGGCGGTGCTGCTCACCGGCAATGGCCCCAGCCCCAAGGACGGCGGGTGGGCGTTTTGCTCCGGTGGCGATCAGCGCATCCGGGGCCGTGACGGGTACCGCTATGCCGAGGGTGAGGCGGCCGAAACGATCGACCCGGCGCGTGCGGGCCGGTTGCACATTCTGGAGGTGCAGCGACTGATGCGCACCATGCCCAAGGTGATCATCGCCGTCGTCCCTGGATGGGCCGCCGGCGGCGGGCACAGCCTGCATGTGGTGGCCGACCTGACGATCGCCTCGCAGGAACATGCGAAGTTCATGCAGACCGACGCGAACGTTGGCTCGTTCGATGCGGGATACGGATCGGCGCTGTTGGCGCGGCAGGTGGGTGACAAGCGGGCGCGGGAGATCTTCTTCCTGGCCCGGGAGTACTCCGCGGAGCAGGCGCAGGCGTGGGGCGCGGTCAACGAGGCGGTGCCGCACGCGGAGTTGGAGAACCGGGCGCTGGAGT
>JBMDWZ010000051.1:0-2015 GCA_048594865.1 Beutenbergiaceae bacterium | reverse complement strand
GGTGCGCCGTTCAGGTGCTCCCAGTAGGACTTGTCGTCCAAGTCCTCGATGTGCTTCTTCAGATGCCGAGCGTGGGCCTTGAGCCGGTTGGTGCGGGTGGTGTCATCGCGGGCTTCCATCGCCTCGAGGTAGCCGTTGAAGGAGACCTTAGAGTCCACAACGATCTGCTTCTCGCCGGGCAGGTTGACCACCATGTCAGGTCGCAACGCGCCGTCGTCGAGCCGTTCCTGTTCCGTGAAGTCCACGTGCTCGACCATGCCTGCGGTCTCAACTACCCGCCGCAACTGGATCTCACCCCAGCGGCCCCGAACCTGCGGAGCGCGCAACGCGGAGACCAACTGGTTTGTCTCCACGCGCAGAGAATCTGAGGATTCGCGCATCGCGTTGACCTGCTCGTTGAGGGCGGAGTGGGCCTGAAGGCGAGACTTTTCCGCCGTCGTCATCTCGGTCTTGACCTCCTTGAGCGTGCGGGACAGCGGCTCGACCAACTGCTTGATCGCCTCCTCGCGCTTAGCCAACTCCGCACTGCCGGCATCCTGCGAGCGCTTCAACCGCTCCGCGGCCTGATCCAGGAAGGTCTTGGAGTTGGACTCCAGGGCCTTACGGGACAAGGCTTCGAACTCATCGGACAGCCGCTTGGTGTCCGCGCGCATTTCCTCGATTCGTTCGCGGGCGCTGGCTTGCTGCTCGGCGAGGCGCTGGTTCAACTCCGCCTCGCGGGCGCTCAGCCGCTCACTCCACTGCACCCCTTGGTCCTCCAGGCGCGAGGACCACTCCGCGTCCCGCTCACGCGAACGCTCAGCGGCGGCCGAACGTTCATCGTTCAGCTGCTGCTCGTGGGACTGGCGTGCTGCGGCCAGCTCACGCTCGGCGGCAGTGGCCCGGGCGCCGAGATCGCTCGACTGCGCCGTGGTGCGTAGGTGGGCGAGCAGGTAGCCCACCACGAGCCCCACGGCTAGGGCTCCGGCGATGATGAGAAGGGTGATCGCGTTCATGTGATTAGCCAATCATGACCCACTGACATCGCCCGCACCGACGCCCCGCAACCGGCGTCGTGGGGCCTAAATAACGGGGCTGTGTACCGCAGTTGCCAGGCCCAAGTAGACTCTGCGCACGTGGCTCTCACTATCGGAATCGTCGGACTACCCAACGTTGGTAAGTCCACCCTCTTCAACGCCCTGACCCGCGCAACCGTGCTCGCAGCGAACTACCCGTTCGCCACCATCGAGCCGAACGTCGGTGTGGTCCCGCTGCCCGATGAGCGCTTGAACGTGCTCGCCGGAATCTTCGACTCTCAGAAGATCTTGCCTGCCACGGTGTCCTTCGTGGACATCGCCGGCATCGTCAAGGGTGCCAGTGAGGGGGAGGGGCTGGGTAACCAGTTCCTGGCCAACATCCGCGAGGCCGACGCGATCTGCCTGGTCACGCGCGCGTTCGAGGATCCCGATGTGGTGCACGTGGATGGCAAGGTTTCGCCCTCCGACGACGTCGAAACGATCATCACCGAACTGATGCTCGCGGACATGCAGACGCTGGAGAAGTCGCTGCACCGCATGGAGAAGGAAGTGCGCGGCAAGAAGACCGACGCTGCGGTTCTGGAGACGGCGAAGAAAGCCCTTGCCCTGCTGCAGGACGGCACCACCATCGCCAACGCGGACCTGGATGCCGAGCACCTGAGTCAGTTTGGGCTGATGACCGCCAAGCCCTTCATCTACGTCTTCAACACTGATGACGCTGGCCTGGCTGACACCGAGCGGCAGGCTCAACTCCGCGAGTCGGTTGCGCCGGCGCAGGCGATCTTCCTGGACGCGCAGTTCGAATCGGAGTTGGTTGAACTCGAGCCCGATGAGGCTACGGAGATGCTGGCGGAGTCCGGTCAGGAAGAGTCCGGCCTGGATCAGTTGGCGCGGGTCGGGTTCGACACCCTGGGCCTGCAGACGTATCTCACCGCCGGCCCCAAGGAATCGCGCGCATGGACGATCGGCAAGGGTTGGACCGCGCCGCAGGCAGCCGGC
>JBMDWZ010000050.1:0-4959 GCA_048594865.1 Beutenbergiaceae bacterium | reverse complement strand
GGACTGCTCGTTGGGGCTGGCGAAGTGGCAGCACGGTGGCTTCTGAACAGCACCGAGGTGCTGAAACTACCCGACGCTGCGGGCATCCAGCCGTCGCTGCCGGACTGGGCACCCGGCCTGCGGTCCGAACTGCTCGACCATGACGCGGAGCTGAAGTCGATCCTGATCCGAGCCGCCTCGACCCTTAGCCGCGACGGCTAACGTACGACGATGCCGCGCGCCAGCTCCATCTGCGTGCGATTCGTCGCACTTTGGGCACTCGCGAGGGGATGAGTTGGGGCTTAGGCGCTGCCGAACATGGTGCCGCGCAGGGTGTCGGCCTCGTAGTCGGTGCGCAGCCGGCCCCGGCGTTGCAGTTCGGGCACCAGCCCATCGACCACCTCCTGCAAGGAGCGCAGCAACACCGGCGATGACACGACGAACCCGTCGGCCGCACCCGAATCCAGCAGATCTTCCAACGCATCGGCCACCGTCGACGGGCTACCCACCGGCTGGAACTTGAACTGCCCGAACGCCTGCCGGAAGGCGAAGTCCCGCACGCTCAAGTCCTCATCCAAGGCCGTCTTCTCCATCATCGACTCAAAGCCATCCGATCCGGTTGACCCTCGATGGGCCCGAACCAGGTCCACGGCCCGCCCGTCAGGATCCAGGTCATCGGGATTGGCACGCAGCACCCGCGAGAGCTTGATCAGCACATCGGCCTCATCCAGGTGCGAAAGCATCTCCTCCAGACTTGCTTGGGCCTCGGCATCGGAGGCACCGACGATCGGCACGATCGCAGGCAGATAGAGGATCGAATCGGGGTCCCGCCCGATCGCCGCCGCGCGCTCCCGGATCGCCGAGCGCTGCTCGCGCATCATCTCTGGGGTACCCCCGTTGGCGAACACCACCTCGGCCCACTTGGCGGCAAAGTCCAGCCCACGCGGTGAGGCCCCGGCCTGCATCAGCACCGGGTGACCCTGCGGTCCGTGCGGGATCCCGATCGGCCCGCGCGAGCGCGGAACTGCAACCGACGCACCCGTGCCCGAAGCACCCAAAGCACCCGGGATGCGATGCACCTTGTCCGGGTCGGCGAAAACCCGCCCATCGCCGTCGAGCACTAACGCATCGGCCTCCCAGGAGTGCATGAGGTCCAGCACCGTGGTGACCACCTCATCGGCGTCGTCATACCGCTGATCACGCCCCGGGATCGCGGCCATCCCGTAGTTGCGCGCCTCGGCATCGGAGGTGGAGGTGACGATGTTCCAGGCCGCCCGGCCACCGGACAGGTGATCCAGGGTGAGCATCGCGCGGGCGATCGAATACGCCGGTTGGAACGTGGTGGACATCGTCGCGCCCAGTCCCAGGTGCTCGGTGGCAGCGCTGATGTGCGACAACGCCACGATCGGGTCCAGGTAGATGGTGGCCTTACCGGCCGTGCGCACCGAGGTGCGGTAGTCGCCCTCGGCGTCCTCGGGGATCGCCAACGCATCGGCGAGGAACACCATGTCGAAACGGCCGCGCTCCAGGAGCCTTCCCAGGTCGGTGAAGAACTGCGTACTCAACCAATCGGTGCGCGCCATCGGATGGCGCCAGCTCTCGCTGTAATTGGTGGTGGGCGGGTTGACGATGGCGACAAGTCGCGCTTGTTTCATGAAACAACTCCTTGCGCTGGCATGACCCAGATCAAGTTCGACGGTCGAAGCGTTGCGCCGCTTCCTCTCAGCCCGCTAGGGCTCCCGTGTGGACAACTCCCACCGTAACACCGGCCAACTTTCCGGAGCTCGCAGCCCACAGTGGCTAGGCTGAGCGGCGACCGACCATGAACTTCTTCTCCCTCGTGACCGCCGTGTTGCAGGCCATCGGCGACGTCCTGACCCTCAATGTCTCTGCACTACTCACGCGCGGGGCGGACGCACCAGTGGTGGTGGGTGTCGCGCTGGTTGCGGGATTTTCCACGATGGCCGGGTATGCGGTGGTGTTCTTCCTCAACCGCGTGCGCGGGGTGCGCTTTCACGTCTCAATGGCGCTGGGCACGGCCTACCTCATCTTCCTGCAGTGCCTCACCGCGGTGATCGCGGTGCTGGTCTGCCTCATCGTCATCGGCGAGTTCGCGCCGCTCACGGTGATCTCCGGATACCTGCTGGCACTGGCGCCGCGGGCCCTGGGATTCCTCGTGTTCATCCCCCACTTTGGCCTCGCGATCGGGCGGATCCTGGAGGGCTGGGTGCTGCTGGCGTTGGTCGCGGTGCTGCGCGGGGTGCTGGACACCACCTGGCTGCAAGCGTTCGCCATCGCCTCGATCGCCTGGTTGCTGGAACAGATCCTCTCCCGCGCGCTGGCCCGACCGGTGGCCTCGCTCGCCTCCCGCGCCTGGACGCTGGCCACCGGGCAACCCACGTTCCTGTCCGCTCACGACATCCTCGCCGGCGCCCCGTTCATCCCGCTACAGGCCCGCAGACGCACCGCCAGGATCGAATCATGATCTGGTGGTCGGTGGCGGTGATCGCCGGAATCGTGCTGGTGTTCGCACTGCTCGCGCCCCTGGAATCCCTGCGCTGGTGGTCGCGCCGATCCGACGCCTCGGTGCTGGCCACGATCACCAAGGCCATCATGGACGACGACGGCGAACCCGAGTTGGCCACCGGCGTCACCGGTGGCGGGGCTGCTTCGGGTGTGGATCCCGAAGCAGCATCGGGCCAGTCGTCCGCGATCACCCGGCCGAGCCGGTACGTGGTGTACCTCTCGGGGATCGGCACGGTCGACGGGCTCAGTGGGTCACGGCGTGAACGCGCGGTGCTCGATGCGGTCGCCGAGCGGCTGCCCCAGGTGCGCGTCATCTCCGACGTGTTCCCCTACGCCGTAGATAACCGGGGGCTCACGCAACGCAGCACCACGTGGTTTTGGCGCCGGGTGGCCCGGCTCCAGAAGATCCCGGTGGCGCGGGTGATCTCCTACCTCATCAACTTGCGCAATGCGTTGCGGGTGCTGGTGTCGGTGGATCCGCGCTACGGCCCCACCTTCAACGTGGCCTTGGCCCAGGAGATCGTGGAGTCTTTGCACCGGCAGGGGTACCGGTTCTCCCACCCGGTGCCGGTGACGGTGATCGGCTACTCCGGCGGCGGGCAGATGGCGCTGGGCGCGAGCCTGTACCTGGCGGCGTGCAAGATCCCGGTCTCGGTGATCTCCATCGGCGGGGTGCTCAGCGCCGACCCGGCGCTGGACAAGGTGGAGCACGTGTGGCACTTCTGGGGTTCCAAGGACCGCACCCACCTGCTCGCGGATGTGGTGTTTCCTGGCCGGTGGCCGACGGCGAAGTTCTCCTCCTGGCAGCGCGCCAAACGTCAGGGCCGCGTGACCGAGACTGAGATCGGGCCGATGCGCCACCAGGGTGGCCGCGACTACTTCGACCGGCATCACACGGTGGCCGACGGGCGCAGCTACCGGGAGTTGACCACCGAGGCCCTGGTGCAGGCGTTGAGCTAGCGGTCGCCGGCGCCCGCCCCCATTCGACTGCCACCGGCCGCGGTAGGCACAATAGGTGGTGGCTACTGGTTGTTTTAACTCAAGGAGATGCACGCAGGTGAGCACCCACTCCACGGCCGGGATCGTCGCCATCATCCGGCTGCGAACCGAGGTCCCGCCGAACGTTGCCCAGGCGTTGTCCGCTGGCGGCATCGACACCGTCGAGGTCACGCTGCCCACCCCGGGCTCCCTGCAGACCGTGACGCGCTGGCGCGCGGAGACGGACCTGCGCGTGGGCGTGGGCACCATCCGCACCGGGCCGGACGCCAAAGCGGCGATCGAGGCGGGCGCCCAGTTCCTGGTGACGCCCACCATCGACGATGACGCGCTCGCCGAGGCGGCTAACGCCGGGATCCCGGTGTACTGCGGGGCAAGCACCCCGACCGAGATCGAGCGGGCCTTTCGCTCCCCGGCGGTGGCCGCGGTGAAGGTGTTCCCGGTCGGCGCATTCGGAGGACCCAGCTACATCAAGGCGATCCGCGACCCGCTACCCGATATCCCGTTGCTACCCACCGGCGGGGTGAGCGTGCACAACACAGCCGAGTACGCGGCCCTCGGCGCTGTCGGTGTGGGCGTGGGTGGGGCGTTGGTCAACCAAGACCTCATCACCGCCGGGGACTGGGATGGCCTGCGGGAGCGAGCGGCACAGTTCGCCGCCGCGTGGAGCAAGGGGCAAGCATGATCGACCTGCTGACCTTCGGTGAAACGATGGGCGCGCTGCGCTCCCCCGGCTTACTCGGCGTAAGCGGCGCGCCGGCACTGTCCATCGCCGGTGCCGAATCGAACGTGGCCATCGGCGCCTCCCGGCTCGGGCACCGCACCGCCTGGGCTAGCGTGCTCGGCACCGACGCCATCGGTGACCTGATCGTGCGGACCTGCGCGGCCGAGGGCGTCAACGTCCACGGCGTGCGCCGGGCGCAGGGCCAAGCCTCGGGCATCCTGGTCTCCCAACAACGGCCGATGGGGCGGGCGAAGGTCGATTACCACCGCACCGCTTCCGCCTTCACCCAGGTGACCTTCGACGACGTCGCCCCCTCCTTGGATCCGGCGCCGCGAGCGGTGCACATTTCTGGGATCACGCCCGCTTTGGGCCCGGGCCCGGCCGGTGCGGTACTCCAGCTGGCGAAGGCCGCATCGGATGCCGGGATCACGGTGAGTTTCGATGTGAACTTCAGGTCTCGGTTGTGGGCCGATGAGGACACCGCACGGGAGCGTCTCAAAGCCCTAGCCACCTACGCCGACGTCGTCTTCGGGGGCCCGGAAGAACTCGCGCTCCTCGTCGCACCCGAGGTGGCGGCCGCGGACTTGGCCCGCGCCGTGCAGGACCTTGGGCCCAGTGAGGTGGTGACGAAGCTCGGTGCCGAGGGCGCACGCACCCGCACCGGCAACGATGAGATCTCCGCGCCCGCGTTCACCGTCGACCTCCGTGACCCGATCGGCGCCGGCGACGCGTTC